>JAISDG010000072.1 GCA_031265015.1 Spirochaetaceae bacterium
ACTTGTTTGATACTGTTTCCAGGGCCGGGTCCCTTGACAGCTCCCGTATCTCCTTCCGGCTCCGTTTCCCGAAGATCGCTTCCCGGGTTCGAATTTATAGTTCGTCCGTGTTGGTCCGTATCGTCCGTGGTTATTTTGAATTCGAATGAACCCACAACGAACCTTCGGTTCGCCCTCACGGACAGAACGGACGTTCAGGTTCAAATCTTTGCTTTTGTCCGTGTGGTCCGTGAGGTCCGTGGTTATTTTGAATTCGGAGTTCAACTACAACGAACCTTCGGTTCGCCCTCACGGACAAACACGGACGTTTAGGTTCACATTTATATTTCGTCCGTGTTGGTCCGTATCGTCCGTGGTAAAATTAAAAAATGCCGCGTACCGCTTGCAGTTTTTATCAAGCGGCGATACACTGATAGCAACCTTATTATTAAAGGAGAAGTCATGCCTGAAGTAAAAGCAACTGTCAAGAAAACGGCGGGAAGGAAACCCGCCGCCGCGAAGTCCGCGGTAAAGAAGCCTGCCGCGAAAAAAACGGCAGCGGCAAAGAAGCCCGCCGCCGCGAAGTCCGCGGTAAAGAAACCTGCCGCGAAAAAAACAGCAGCGGGAAGGAAGCCCGCCGCCGCAAGGAAAACAGCGGTAGGGAAACCCGTTGCGGCAAAGACGCCTGTGGACAATCCCGAAGAACCCGTTCCCAGTTCAGGGTTTCCGTTCTTTTAACAGGGCGATGGAAAAAAGATCCGGATCGCCGGATCTTTGAACGTTGCCGCAAGCAGCGGATCGTATCCGCCGCGCGCCCTTGAGGTTCAGCCGTTTCCGTTCATTTTCCTAGGCAGAAACGGCTGAACATTGTTTCCAAAATATCGGCCGGTGAAACTTCTCCGGTAATCTCCCCCAGGTAATGTAACGCTTCCCGCAGTAAAGGGGCGGTCATATCCAGCGGTTCTTCCCTGTCCGCCATGGCTAAAGCTTCTTCCAGGGCGTCCGCCGCTTTTTCGGTCAGATCCTTCTGCCGGCGGGTACCCAGTCCGGCAGGAAACAGTTCTTCCCCGCCGGAAATATCCGGGAAATCTTTCAGCGCCCCGGCAAGGGCGCCGCAGAGTTCCTCCATGCCCCTGCCGGTCCGGGCGCTGACCGCCACAAGCCGGGGATAGCCGCGGCGCACTTCATCGGCGGGTTCCCGCACATCGGTCTTGTTCCAGAGCGGAATAAGCTTTTCCCCCCGGAGGCGGATAAAATTCCCGTCCTCCGGGGTTAATCCGGCGCTTCCGTCCACCACATAGAGGATTATATCCGCCTCCTTGATCAGCTCCCTGCTTCGCTCTATGCCCAGAGTTTCGGCCTCTTCCCGGCTTTCCCCGGGGGAAGCCGGGATTTCCCGGATGCCCGCGGTATCCGCCAGCCGGAGGGGAATGCCCTCCAGGGAAAGGGACGCTTCGATCCAGTCCCGGGTAGTGCCGGGGGTTCCGGTAACGATAGATCTGTCTTCGTTCAACAGGGCGTTGAAAAGGCTTGATTTTCCGGCGTTGGGCCTCCCCGCAATCACCGCCAGCGCCCCTTCCCGGTAGATTTGTTCCCGGCGGTAAGAGGCGGCCAGGGCCCGCAAACGCCGCAGGGCCTCTTCCGCCTCTTCACGGCGGGGAAGGCGCCCCGCGGCCTCATCCGGGGAAACTTCGATTTCATCTTCGGAATAATCCAAATACAATTCCGCGGCGCTTACCACCTCAAGCAGTTTTTCCCTGATCTGCCGGATTTCCTGTTCCAGCAGGCCGGAAAGGCGCCTTACCGCCCGCTCAAGGCCGCCCTGCGTTTTTGCGGAAACCAGTTCCATCACCGATTCCGCCCGGGTCAGATCAAGCTTTCCGTTCATAAAAGCCCTAAAGGTAAATTCTCCGGGCAGGGCGTCCCGAAAACCGGCCCCCCTGAGGCTTTCCAAAATGGCGGCTGCCGCGGCGCTTCCCCCGTGGCAGGAAATATCCGCTCCCTCTTCCCCGGTATAAGACCGGGGAGCGCGGTACACCGATACCAGTACCTCGTCTATTTTCCCCGCGCCGCTTTCCGCGCCGGCCGGTCCCGGGAGGATCCAGCCGTGGACTACCGTGTGCCCCGGAGCCTCAAGCAGCGCCCGGGGACGGGAGAAAATCCGGGCCAGTAATTCCAGCGTTCCCTCTCCGCTGGTCCTTAACAGGGCCAGCGCGCCCTGGGCAGCCTGGGCGGCTATGGGAACAGTGTCACCGTACGCGCTCATGTTCCGGCTTTTTCCTGCCGGAATATCAGGGGCATCCCTCCGCTGATCCAGAAGGTTAAGAGGGCATACCGGACAAAGCGGAAGGTTTTATAGAACGGATGCCCCTCCGGCCAGGGGAAAAGCAGCTTCAGGCTTAGGTATACAAGAACCGCCGCGGCAAAACCCGCAAAAAACCACCGGCGCCCTTTGGCGCAGCGATGCGCGGCGGCGCTAAAGGGAGCGTATCGCTTCATCAGCACATAGCCGGAACAAAATCCCAGAAACAAAGCGCCGGGCAGCACATTCCCGGGATTCAGGGCGTTCATCAGCAGGGAAACCAGGGCTGTTACCGCAAGAGCGGGAAGCGGAACCCCCCGGGAATATTCCGCGGGCAGTTTGCCCCTCAGGAACGCAAGCTTTGCCCGCAGAAAACCGGCGCACCACGGGTATAGAAAAAAGGCAGCCCCCAGCAGCAAAGCTCCCAGGATCCATCCCCCGGCAATATCATGGGGGAAATGGATTCCCAGGTACAAACGGGAAAAGCCGATTGCCAAAACCATCAGCCCCGCCGCGGTCCACACCAGCGCTTTGTACAAAGGCCTGGCATATTGCCGGGCCAGGTAAAAAGCCAGGGGAAGAAACAGGGTTAGGGAAAGCTGGGCATGTCCGGAAGGGAAACCGTATCCCTTTTCATAGATCATCCCCAGGGCCGGTTCCAGATGAAAGGGTCTGGGCATACGGAAAAAAGCCTTGGCTACCTCGTTAAGCCACAGCGAACCAATGACCAGGACCCCCAGGCGGAAAGCTTTTTTTTCGTCCCATAACCAGTACAGAACCGGCAGGAGCAGTAAAAAAACATATTCCGAAATAAATCCGGTTACGATTTTGACGACGCTTGTCAGCGGGGGAACGGCAATAGTTTGAATGGCAGCGATCCATTCCAGGCCGGCAAGGTAACGGTCATAGGATACCGACGGGGACAGCGCGCTAAAATCGTTCAAAAAAATACTCCTTTACATTGTCAAAAACTTCATGCTGCTCTTTAACTTTGGAAACGCTAACTCCCGCCAGAAGTTCGTGGATCTGTATTTCCAGGCTGTCCCTGGGGACACTTACCAGGATAAACCCCCAGTATTCGGCAGCCCCTTCTTCCGCGGAACTTCCCAGAATCCAGGAGTCATTTTCTTTCCGGGCCCCCCAGAAAACCCTGCGGTAGGCGGAGCGCACGGCATCGTCATAACTTGGCCCGTAATACTCATTGGGCCCCCGGGAACCAAGGTCTTTATCCAGCCGGGCGCGGATCCGGGCCGCGGCCAGCCTGGAAAAATCCTGATCCGCGGAAAAATTCTTTACCCACTGGCCGATCACCGCCTGTTCGGAACTGCGGATCATGCTGATAAAAAGATAAGACCCCCGGTAGGGATCAAGGGCTTCGGCCTCCGGTATGCCGCCGGAGAGATAGGACCGGAGCCAGGGGGCCAGGGACGCGCCGGCTTCCCTGTTTTTGTAGTCCCGGATTCGCAGCGAGGGAACGGCCTCTTCCGTCGGCATGGAAGGAGGAATCGTCTGCCCGGGAGGGGCCGCCCTAAGCTCATTATGGACGCTTTCCAGGACAGAGCAGGACAGAAAGAACGCCGCGGACAGCGCGGCTGCCATAACCCTGAAAAGGCCGCGGAACACATTATCGGGAAGAGGCGGTATTTTGGTATCTTCGCTTACAACAGCTATTGGGGTTCTTCCTCTTCTACGGGCCCGGTAAAGAACTGCATAAGCTGAACAAAATAGTACATCCGCTTATAGTCATTGGTAATGCGCCTGGCTAAAGGCTCTTCGGAAGCGCCTTCCAGTTCTTTCCAGTTCATAATTACTTCGGAGGGCTTTTTCTGCATATCCTCCAGGAGGTTTTTAAAATTCCGGCCAATGGTAATCAGGTTGGCGGAAGCGGTGTTAATCATCCTCTGGGCATTGTTGTTAACCGCTTTAAGGATGATTCTGATATACCTGCCCTGGCCCTTGTCCCGGTCCACCTTGACAAGAGCCTGTTTCAGCCGGGAACCGTCGGGGCCCTTGTCCGACAGGGCTTCGTCAAAGACGGTAAGCTGGTCCGAAAGACCCATGATTTCGTGGTACGCGTCGGACACGGGCTGGGAAAGGACGTTGGTGGTCCATTGGCCCCGGATAAGAAGGAGATCGCAGAGCTCCCGGATTTCTTTTTTAACGAAATCCAGGAGAAAGGCTTTAAGGTAGTTCAGCCCCGCGACTTTGGTAAATCCCTCAAAATTTTTCTTTAAAAAAAGCTCGTTGGTTTTGTTGCTATAATGGGACAGCCTTTCCACGTCCGCGGAGCCAAAAACCGTCCGGGCCAGCTGTTCGATCTGGGCGCTCCGTTTGTCGTTCTGGATCTTGCCGACGGCCCCTTCTATTTCCGCCTTTTTGGCATCCAGCACCTTATCCGCTACCCGCTCATCGGGCAGCCTGGCTATGGACTGCCACAGGGGATCCTGGAGCGTATACTGGACAATAAGCTCCAGAATCCGGGTCCGGCTGACATCCTTTAAAAGCCGGATTATCCTGGCCCAGTGGTCGGGATTAACCACATCCATCCCTTCCTTGTACTGTTTAAGCACCGCCAGGGCGCTCTTCCAGTCCCGGTCTTCCTCCACCGAAGCGGAATATTCCATAAAATCCTTGATTTCCTCTATCACTTCCCCGGCCCGGACACCCTGGAACCGGGGCTGATAGGTAAAATTCCGCTCGCTGATGCCGGGATCAAACTTTTTCAGGACAAAGAAAAAGTCAAAACAGACAAAGTTTACAAAGGCGATAATGGTATTGTAACAGTTGTTGATGCTGTTCACCCGGGCGCTGTCAAAACCCGCGGCAAACGCGGACAGGTTCCGTTTAACCGCGGCGGAAAGATCCTTGACGGGGACGGTCTTTGCCTTTTCCTGAATGGCCGCCGCGCTTAACCCCGCCTTTAAGGCCCGGAGCTCCTTATCCAGAAAGGCGTCCACGGTAATCTCCTTAAGCTGTTCCGACTTGGCGGCGTTCTGGAGAAATACCTGGGCGGGGGAGATAAGCTTATAGATATCGTAGAGGAACTTGGCAAAGGGCCCCTCCAGTTCTTCGCTCTTAATCCTATAGAACCTGGAGTACTTGCCGGCCCCCAGCTCTTTGGCTATCTGGCGCACGCGCTTTTTTTTAGCCGCTTCGGGATCGCCGCCCCCGGAGAGAAGTCCTATCAGGTTATCCAGAAAACCCATAGCCCCATTATCGCAAAAACAGAGTTTCAATTCAATGTCCTGTTCCATTGTCATTGTCAATGACAAATAGAATGTCTTGGTAAACCGGGAACGCTGTGATAAAGTAATGGTATTCTTTGCGGTAAGGATACTCCATGAAAGTAGTGGTAATCGGCGCCCAATGGGGCGATGAAGGCAAGGGGAAGATTGTTGATTATCTGGCCGGCGACGCCCAGATCATTGTCCGTTTTTCCGGGGGAGCCAACGCGGGGCATACCATCGTCATCGGCAGCGAGGAATATGCCCTTCACCTGATCCCTTCGGGGATTCTTTATCCCGATAAAACCGTCATTTTGGGTGCGGGTATGGTCATCGACCCCAAAGCCCTGTTCAGCGAACTGGAAATGCTCAACGACCGGGGCATTGATACGACGGGCAGGGTCTTTATTTCCGACCGGGCCCACATCGTCCTTCCCCGGTATATCAATATTGACCAGGAACGGGACGAGGCCCGCAAGAAGCCCATCGGCACCACCGGCCGGGGCATCGGCATTACCTATTCCATGAAAAGTGACCGGGACAGTATACGTTTTGCCGATCTTTCCTGGAAAGAAAGGATAAACGATTTGGAAAAGGAAGACCGGGATTTTCTTGCCCCCTACGCGGAGCGGCTTAAAGCCATGTCGGTGGACCTGGCCTCGTTCCTGAAGCACCGCAAAAACGCCCAAACCCTTTTTGAGGGCGCCCAGGGAGCGCTGCTGGATCTTGACAACGGAACCTACCCGTATGTATCCAGCGGCATGTCCTGCGCCGCGGGCGCGGCCGTCGGCGGCTGTGTCGGTCCCCGGGCGCTGGACAAGGTGCTGGGAGTGTTCAAGGCCTATTCTACCCGGGTGGGGAACGGTCCCTTTCCCAGCGAGTTTGATACGGACTCGGAAGACGAGCTGTGCCGCTTTGTCCGGGATACGGGCCGGGAATACGGCGTTACCACCGGCCGGCCCCGGCGCTGCGGTTACCTGGACCTGGTGGCCCTGCGCTACACCTGCTTTACCAATTCCATCGATGCCCTGGTGATGACCCACCTGGATGTTTACGATACCCTGGGCGAAATTAAGGCCTGTGTCGCCTACCGCATCGGGGACAGGATGATCGAAGATTTTCCCGCTTCCATAGAAGACCTGAACGCCGCAAAGCCGGTGCTCCGCTCCTTCCGGGGATGGAAACAGGCCCTGGCGGACCGCTTAACCTACGAAGAGTTTCCCGTGGAGGCCATGGAGTATATTGAGTTTATTGAGCGCTTCTGCGAAACTCCCGTGGACATCGTTTCCGTGGGTTATGACCGGAAGGCCACGATTATCAGAAAAAGCCCGTGGAAAACGTGAAAGGCCCCCGAAAGGTTTAAAGGTTTATAGATGGATAAAATACTCATCCTTGATTATGGCAGCCAGACCACCCAGCTTATCGGACGGCGTATCCGGGAACTGGGGGTGTACACGGAAATACTTCCCGGAGACGCGGATCTGGGCGAAGCGCTGGCCGCGGGGACGGCTGTCCCCGGACCAGCCGGCGGGCGGCGGCCGGAAGACCGGTCGGAAAACCGGCTTAGGGGGATCATCCTTTCCGGTTCCCCCGAATCGGTCTATACCCCCGAAGGGGCCGCGCCGGATCCTCGGATTTACAGCTGCGGCCTTCCCCTGTTGGGGATCTGCTATGGCCTTCAGCGGATGAACGTGGACAACGGCGGAACCGTGGAGCCCCTGCCCAAACGGGAATACGGCGGCGTTAAGGTCACGGTCCGAACCGGCGGCGTTCCACCGGCCGGTTCGGATCCGGGGCGGGGCCCCGGCCCGGTCCGGAGCGAAACCTTTACCGCCTGGATGAGCCACGGCGATACCCTGACTACCCTGGCGCCGGGTTTTTTGGAAACCGGCACCAGCGAGACCGGGTATCCGGCGGTGGTGGTTCACCGGGAAAAGCCCTGGTACGGCCTGCAGTTCCATCCCGAGGTAACCCACTGCGAACGGGGCATGGAGATCCTGTCGTCCTTTGTGTTCGGAATTTGCCGGTGCAAAAAAAACTGGTCCATGAAGGCCTACATGAAAACCGTCAAAGCCGGGCTGGCGGCCCGGGTAAAGGACGCGCCGGTACTGCTCCTGGTTTCCGGGGGAGTGGATTCCACCGTGGCGGCGGCGCTGCTCCTAACGGCGCTGGATCCCGATCAGGTTCACCTGATGTATATGGACACAGGCCTTATGCGGAAGGATGAAACCCTCCAGGTAAAGGCGGCGCTGGAAAAACTCGGTGCCCGGCACCTTCATATCGTGCTGTGCGAAGAAGAATTTCTTTCCGCCCTTGCGGGTTTAAGCGACCCGGAGGAAAAGCGTAAGACCATAGGCGATCTTTTTATCACCCTCCAGGAACGGGAAGTGGCCCGTTTGGGCCTGCCGGAAACCTACTTTCTGGCCCAGGGTACTTTGTATACCGACATGATCGAAAGCGGCAGGGGGGTGGGTAAAAAGGCCCATGTGATCAAGAGCCACCACAATGTGGGAAGCCCCCTGGTAGAGGCCAAGCGTCAGGAGGGGCGGATCGTCGAACCGCTGGATAAGTTATACAAAGACGAGGTCCGCTCCCTGGGAAAGCTTCTGGGGGTGGACAAAGAAGCGCTGGGCCGTCATCCCTTTCCCGGTCCGGGACTGGCGGTGCGCATCCTGGGGGAAGTAACCAGGGAAAAGTGCGGCATCCTCCGGGAAGCGGACGCGGTTTTTATCCGGGAGCTTAAAGGCCGCAAAAGTTCCGCGGGGAACAGCCTGTATGACGAAATCTGGCAGGCCTTTGCGGCGCTGCTTCCCATCCGTTCCGTAGGGGTTGCCGGGGATGTGCGCAAGTACGGCTGGATCCTGGCCCTGCGGGCGGTTACCAGCGCCGACGGCATGACGGCCGGCGTCTATCCCTTCCCTTCACAGGATCTGATCGAGATTTCCACGCTTATCACCAATACGGTAAAAGAAATAGGCCGGGTTACTTACGATATTTCCAGCAAGCCGCCGGCTACCATAGAGTGGGAATGAAGGGTATCAATACCGCGGGGCAAGCCCTGCGCCTGCGGCGGCTTCCGCGGCAAGCCGCGGGGTATTAACCCCTTCGTTTCCTCCCTCGCTCGATCATGCCCGTGCAAGCACGGTCGCGATTTCGCTCCGTTCGTCAATAACGAAGCGCCTACTGGCTTACGTATTCCGCGCCCCGTTTGTTTTTTACTTTCAGTGATGACAGGGCCAGATACAGGTAAGGGAACCCTTCTTCTTCGTAGGCGGCAAGCTGTCCCACCGCTTCCACCCACTGGTCCTGCCCGGGATATTTGTGGCCGGAATCCAGAAGCGCGGCGCTGTTGAGCCCCGCCGCTTCGGGCCAGGCGATTTCAAAACCCACGCTGCCGTCGTTTCCGCAGCAGCCGGGACCGTTACGGAGCACAAAACAAAACCGGCGGCTTAAATCCACATAACTGTCGGTTTTGAAGATCCCCTCCAGTTTGATGGTTTTTCCCAGGTAGTCTTCCGGATTCAGGTAGACATCGTTGACCTGGGCGATAAACATTTTTTCCCTTATCTCGATGACGCCGGAACTTTCCGCTGCTGCCGGGGGGAAAGTAAAAACGTCCAGCGGGTCGTCCGCGGCTTGAGCGGAAGCGGGCAGTTCCACCGATCTGGTTCCCGCGATGTTTTTCGGCGTGTTCAGCACCGGCCCTTTGGCGCAGCTTCCCAGCGCCAGGAGCGCCAGGGCCGCGGCGGCGGCCTTGGCGAAACCCCGCCGGCTTCGCAGTATGCCCAGGACAGCAAAGACGGCAAAGACAATCATGTTAAAGAACACCACGCTGGCCCCGGTGGGAGTGGCCGCCACATAGGACACGACAATCCCCGCCAGGAAACACAGCACCGATATAAGGGCCGATGATACCGTTACGGCCCGGAAGCTTTTAAACAGGCGCATGGACGAAAGGGCGGGGAAAATGATCAGGCTTGAGATAAGAAGGGCGCCCATCATCCTCATGCCCAGCACGATGGTTACCGCGGTCAGGAGGGCGATGATCATATTGTACAGCCCCGCCCGGACGCCGGTGGCCCGGGCAAAAGTTTCATCAAAGGTGACGGCAAAAATTTTGTTGTAAAACACCACAAAGAGGAAAAGGACCGCCGCGGAAAGGACAACGCTTAAGCGGACATCGGCCTTGCTCATGGCCAGGATGCTGCCGAAGAGATAATTGCAGACATCGGTATTCATGCCTGTGGTCATGGAGATAAGCATAACCCCGATTGCCAGCGCGCCGGTGGAAAAAAGGGCGATGGCGGCGTCTCCCCGGAGCTTGGTATGCTCGCTTAAGCGCAGAAGAAAAAACGCCGCCACCACCACCACGGGGATTGACACCGCCAGGGGCGTCATGCCCAGGGCGGTGGCAATGGCAAGGCTCGCGAAGCCCACATGGGAAAGGCCGTCGCCGATCATGGAATAGCGCTTAAGAACCAGGCTTACTCCCAACAGGCTGGCGCAGAGCGAAACCAGAAATCCCACAATCACTGCCCGCACGATGAAGGCAAATGAAAACATACTGATGATAGTATCCCGCAATACAAACATACCTTTATCCCTCGCAGCGGCGGTGCTTGCCCAAAAAGAGCCCTCCCGGTTCCGATTCCCGGTAACTTTCGGCGCCGCCGAAAAAAAGCTGTCGTCCCGCCAGGTGCAGAACGTTGCCGGCTCTGCCCCCGCCCGCAATGGGAGCGGTAAACCGGAGCACTCCTTCGATATCGTGGGAAACCATGATGATGGTGATTCCCAGTTCCGTATTGATCCGTTCCAGGATACGGTATAGTCCTTCCTGGACCACCGGATCAAGGCCGGAAGCGGGCTCGTCCAGGAGGAGGATCTTTCCCGCCGCGCAGAGGGACCGGGCCAGAAGGACCCGCCGTCTTTGCCCTCCTGAAAGTTCCCGGAAGCAGGAACGCTTTAATCCCCCCAGGTCCAGCATGTCCAGGGCTTCCACGGCGGCGGCCTTGTCCGCGGGAGTGTAGAAGGGCCGCAGTCCCCGGCGGTTCTGCCTGCCCGAAAGGACCACTTCCCCCACCGCGGCGGGAAAATCCCGCTGCAGCGGACCTTCCTGGGGCAAATAACCGATGTCCCCGCTTTTTAATTCGGCGCTTTTTACCAGGAAGCCCCCGGCGGGCGGCAGCAGTCCCAGGAGTCCCCGCAGGAGAGTACTTTTACCGGAACCGTTTTCGCCCACCACGCAGAGCCGGTCCCCGGTTTCCACGGAAAAGTTAAGCCCCGTAAGCGCCAGGCGGCCGTCGTAGCCAAAGGAAAGATCTTTGCAGTCAAGAAGTACCGCCATGCTTTTACTATGCCAAAGACAGGGGAAAAAGTCAATATGAAAATAAAACTCTGTTTCATATTGGCCGCTTTACCTTGCGACTCAATTGACCGAGGGGACTAGCGGTGGTATGGTAAGAGCATGGGGCGTGCATCCCGTTACCAGACCCGCCAGGGCGCTCAGATTCTGGATTACCTGTCTTCGTTAAAAGGGGAACACGTTACCGCCGCCGCGATAGCCGGCCGTTTTGAAAACATCGGGAAGACCACTGTATACCGTCATCTGGATAAACTGGTAGAGGCCGGCATGGTACGGCGATATTTTCTTGAGGGGAAAGACAGCGCCTGTTACCAGTTCACCGGCGGCGAAGAATGCGGGGAGCGCTTTCATTTAAAGTGCGAAACCTGCGGCGACCTTATCCACCTGAACTGTGACGTCCTTACAGATGTGGCGGACCACGTAATGAAAGATCACCGCTTTGCGATCAATCCCCTTAAAACCGTGTTCTACGGAACCTGCGGCAGCTGTTTGTCGAAGGCAAAAAAACCGCCCGCCGAAAG
>JAISDG010000173.1 GCA_031265015.1 Spirochaetaceae bacterium
CCCATGGGGAATAATGATTACGGCCGTAGTCCCTGGGGCCGCTGGTTCATGGAGGTTTTGGACGGCTACTCCATGGGGGAACGGCTTGACCGGGGCAGGCGCTACGCCAACGCGGGAAAGGTTCTGTCCCTGTCGATAAAGGACCGGCGGGTTACTGCCAAGGTAAAGGGCAGCTACCGTCCTTCCTATATGGTGATCATTGATTTTCCCGAACTCAAAGAAAAGGCCAGGGTCCTGGAACTTATTGAGGAGGACCCCGCCCTCTTGGCCCAGATTGCCGCGGGGGAACTGCCGGAGGCTTTTCTGGAAAAACTGAAAAGGTCCGGTCTTAATCTTATCCCGACCCGGTGGCGCGATATGGTTCGGGCCTGCGGCTGTCCCGACTATGGGGACCCCTGCAAGCACATGGCCGCTGTTTACTATGTCCTTGCCAAGGAGGTGGACGCGGACCCCCATCTGCTTTTCCGGCTCCGGGGTATTGATCTGTCCGAATTGACTAAGCGTTACGGCGGGACTTTGGGGCAGGAAATAAGGCCCCCTTTCGAGATTAGGGCTGCCGGTTCCAAAGTTGCCGGTTTCAAAGTTGCCGGTTCCAAGGCGGCTGGTTCCAAGGCCGCCGGACGGGAGGGTCCGCCGGTGATTCCGGAAATTCCCCACTGCGGGGAGCTGATCTGTTCTCTTCTTCCCCCGGCTCCTCCTTTCTGCGAGCGGGACTTCGCGGTGCTGATGGCGGAGTTCTACCACCACGCCGCTCGCTTTGTCCCCTGGTCCGCAAAAACGGAGAACGCCGATGAGGAACATGCCTGGTCTCGTTCCCGCTGGACTATTGAATGTTTCCGCCCCAGGCCGGGGGCCCAGGTTTTTCTGATCCGGGAGAACGCGCGGGGGGAAAAAACCAGGCTGACTCTGTTCGATGCGTTTTTGCGGTTCCGTAGTTTTTCTAACGATGACGGATCGGAAAGCTATGGTTTCCTCTTTTACCTTTTTAAATTTCTTAACCTGATCTGCGCCGCCGGGGCCCTGAGTCCCCGCGTTTATTCCGATGCAGGGAAGCTTTCTATAATTTGGCTGCCCTTTGAAAGGCTGCCCCGGATAGAAGCCGCCTTTTCCTCTATCGCCGCCCTGGGGGAAAACACGCTGGTCCTGCCGGGGCGGGGAAAGGCAAAGAACCCTCAATACGCCGACGGCCCCAGCGCGGCGCGGCTGCTCTCATCGGCTTTTTTGGGGGAATGGGTTAGGCAGTGTAATTTCAGCCCCAAGGGGGCGGCGGCCAGGGAACTGGTGGGGCTTTTTTTCCAAGGGGAGGAGATGGATGTGAACTCCCCCGCCCTGCGGAGTCTTCCCCTTGCCATTGACCGCTGGCTGTCGGTGCTTCATACCGATTTTACGGCGTACCGTTACCGCTTTACGGTGAAGCCCGCGTCTGCGTCCGTTGCATCCGCGTCTACGTCCGCATCCGTGTCCGCGGGTACTGCGGTGTCTGCGGATACGGACCCCAAGGCCCGCCGGGGTTCCGCTTCCGCCTTTGTCCTGTCTATAGAGGGGGCTCCGCCTTCCCCCGCCGGCGCGGAGCCGGAAAACCCTGGCCGATCAACCCCATCAGTCCCGTCAACCCGGTCAGCCTATAAAAAAGACCTCCGCCAAAACGATCTTCTTGAAAAAGCCCCCTATCAAAAAGATCCCCGTCAAAAAGAGCGGTACGTCCTCCTTAAGGATCTCGCCAGGACACCGGGGGGCCTGGCCGCCCTTAAGGCCCCCACGGCCCTTTCCAACTACCTGCCCGAAATCCGGGCCCTTTTTTCCCGCAAAGATATTAGGCTTAGCGAGGAACGGCTCATCAATTTTCTTGACAGCGGGGCGGAACTCCTGGGCCGCCTGGGTATCGAGGTAATACTTCCTAAAAGCCTTCACCGGGAACTTAAGCCCCGGCTGGTGATCCGGGCGGAGGGGATAAAGAAAGCCCCCGGGGCCCTGGTGCGTTATTTCAACCTTGATTCCCTTTTGGACTGGAGCTGGGAGATTGCCATTGGGGATGAGATCATCTCCGGGGAGGAATTTGCCGCCCTCCTAAAAGGCAAGAGCCGGCTGGTAAAATTCCGGGACGCCTTTATCCTGGTTGACCCTGCGGAACTTTCCCGGCTCCTCAAGAAAAGCAGGGAAACCAGGCCGGGCATTAACGAACTGCTTAAGTCCCATTTCGCGGGGGACAGCGTTCTATCTTTTGACGCGGAAAAGACCATCGAAAAACTTTTTGAGGAACGGAACTTCTCCCTGCCGCCGGGACTCACAGCATCCCTACGGCCCTATCAGGAGCGGGGTTACAACTGGATCTGTTCCCTCTTATACACGGGCTTTGGCTGCGTTCTGGCGGACGACATGGGGCTGGGGAAGACCGTCCAGGCCATCGCAGTATTGCTGCGACTCAAGGCCGACGGTTTTTTAAAGGACAAGGCCCTGGTGGTGGCCCCCGCGGCCCTGCTGGAAAACTGGGAACGGGAACTATCCCGCTTTGCCCCGGAACTCAAAGTTTCCCGCTACCATGGGCCGGGCCGGACTTTGGACAAGGGGAGCGATCTTTTTCTTACCACCTACCAGACCGCTTCCCGGGACCGGGAAAAATTAGCGGACCGCGAATTCTCCGTCCTTATCGCCGACGAAGCCCACCTTATGAAAAACGCCGCCACCGCGGGGGCCAGAACCATTAAAGAACTGCGGGCTTCCCACCGCCTGGCCCTGTCGGGAACTCCGGTAGAAAACCGCCTGGAGGACATGCGTTCCCTTTTTGACTTTGTCCTTCCCGGTTATCTTGGAACCCCCCTTCAGTTCAAAGAAGCCTACCGGGTCCCCATAGAGGTACTGCGGAGCAGGGAAAAGGCGGAGACCCTTAAAAAGATAACCGCCCCCTTCCTTCTCAGACGGCTTAAAACCGATAAGACCGTTATCGCGGACCTGCCGGAAAAGATCGTTATCAACGAGTACGCGGGATTGGAAAAGGATCAGCTTGCCCTCTACGAAACCGTAGTTAATAGCGCCATGAAACATTCGGAGAAGCTCAAGGATCCAAGCGAACGTTCGGCCCTGGTGCTCAAACTCCTTACCTCCCTTAAACAGATCTGCGATCACCCCAGGGTATTCGACAAGGAAAGCCCCGCGGCAGCAAAACTATCGGGCAAAGCAATGCTGCTCCTTACTCTGCTGCGGGAGATCGTTGACAACCGGGAAAAAGCCCTGGTCTTTAGCCAGTATGTAGAAACCCTGCGCTGCCTGGAAACGATTATCGGCAATGAACTGGGAGAGACCCCCCTTGTGTACCACGGCGGCCTGGGACAGAAACAGCGCGGTGCGGTGGTTGACCTTTTCCAGAGCGATACTTCCCGGCGGATCCTCCTTATCAGCCTTAAAGCCGGGGGCCTGGGCCTTAACCTTACCGGGGCCAGCCGGGTTATCCACTACGATCTTTGGTACAACCCCGCAGTAGAAAACCAGGCAACCGACCGGGCCTTCCGGATTGGCCAGCAGCGGAACGTCTTTGTCCACCGGTTTATCACCAGGAACAGCTTTGAGGAAAAAATAGATTTTATGTTGAGCGCCAAGCGGGAACTGGCGGATATGAGCGTCTCCTCCGGGGAATCCTGGCTGTCCCGTATGAGCCATCGGGAACTGCGTGAACTTTTTGCCCGGAACACGTAAAGATTTTTATTCTTTTTTTGGGCGCATTTCCGGCGCAAGGCAACCTCCGGTTGCCACGCGCCGGAAACCGGGCTATCCGCTTGTATCTTTTGCCCGGCAAGCCGGACAAAAGGATACCGCTTCTATCCCTTGCGCGTTCCCGGGTGGAGCTTTTTTTCTTCTGTACGGCGGCGGTAAAGACGTTAGGCGGCATTTTTGTTAGTTAAAATCGTACCAAATTGTAAAAATAAAATTGAATGTTCAAAAACAGGAAGAAAATAAGTTTTGGAGTATGTATAATTTTATCAAAGGAGCGTATTTTGTATTTCAAATACGGAGATAAGGAAACAGCTTACCTAAAGAGTAAAGACAGCATACTCGGCAAGGCAATTGACAGCATAGGGCACATCAAACGGCCCGTAGACAGGGACTTGTTCTCCGCGGTAATACATCATATTGTTGGACAGCAGATCTCATCAGCCGCGCAAAAAACTATATGGAAACGAATAAATGATAAAATCGGAAAAATCACTGTAGATTCAATTAACGGCTTGGGCATAGATGAAATACAAAAATTTGGAACTACTTTTAGAAAGGCCGAATATATTAAGAGCTTTGCCGGTAAGGTCAAGGCCGGCGAATTTATTTTGGATGATATTCCCGGCAAGAGTGACGGGGAAATAGTTAAACAATTATCGAATCTTAAAGGAATTGGTATATGGACGGCTGAAATGATACTGATATTTTGCTTGCAAAGGCCGGACATTTTAAGTTATAATGACCTGGCTATTCACAGGGGACTGCGTATACTGTATCATCACAGAAAGATCGACCGGAAACTGTTTGAAAAGTACCGCAGACGGTTTAGCCCTTATTGCAGCGTTGCCAGTCTGTATCTTTGGGCGGCGGCAGGCGGCGTGGTGAAGGACATGAAAGACTATCCGGCTTCAACAACCGGAACCCGACAGGGTTCAGTAAAATAGGTTGTTGAACAAGTCCGATATTTTGGAGGGTAAAATTATGCAGTACACAAATAGGTATCATTCGCCATTAGGCGGTATTACCATGGCGAGTAATGGAGAGGCATTGACCGGGCTGTGGTTTGACCGCCAGAAATATTTTGGCGGCACACTATCCGCGGAAAATGAGGAACGGGACCTGCCCATATTTGAACAGGCAAGACAGTGGCTTGATATATATTTTCGCGGTGAAAACCCCAATTTCACGCCGCCGCTGTCGTTACATGCCGCGCCGTTTCGCCTTGCGGTATGGGAAATATTGAAGTCTATCCCATACGGGCATGTTATGACCTATGGAGATATTGCAACCATCATTGCGAAACAAATGCGATTGCAAAGAATGTCCGCGCAGGCGGTAGGCGGCGCGGTGGGGCATAATCCGGTTTCTATTATCATTCCATGCCATAGGGTAGTTGGAAGTAACGGCAGTTTAACAGGATACGCGGGGGGTATCGAAAAAAAAGTCAAACTGCTTGCCTTTGAAAAAACCGACACGCGGCATTTATTCGTACCAAAGAACGGCACGGCGTTATAATGGGGTAAAGGGGCGCCTTCAATGACCGGCAATGAGGGATGGAAAGCCGTATCAGAAAATGATAAAGATTATGACGGTATTTTTTTATACGGCGTAAAAACGACAAAAATATTCTGCCGTCCATCCTGTAGATCAAAATTACCTCTCAAAAAGAACATAGTCTATTTTGAAACAAAAGAAGAAGCGGAACAGGGCGGTTACCGCCCCTGCAAACGCTGCCGCCCGGATCTTTTGGAGTACCGGCCAATAGAGGAAATTGCCGAAAAAACAACATCGTTTATTCATGCCTATTTTACGGAACGGCAAAAACTTGCGCGTGAACTTGAACGGATAGG
>JAISDG010000196.1 GCA_031265015.1 Spirochaetaceae bacterium
GCCCTGCGGGACTACAATGAAAATCTGCAGGAAATGGTGCAACAGCGTACCCGGCAGGTGGTGGAGCTTCAGAATTCGATATTGAACACCGTAACGGAAATGGTTGAATTCCGGGATGACGTAACCGGAGGGCACATAGAACGGACCCAGAACTATCTGAAACTTTTGGTAGACAAACTGCTCGCCGAAAGAATTTACTGGGAAGAAGTGTCGGCCTGGAATCTGGAATTCCTTATTCCGTCGGCCCAGCTTCACGATGTGGGGAAGATCGCCATCAGCGACGCGATCCTTAACAAGCCGGGAAAACTCAGCCCCGAAGAATTTGAGACTATGAAGCGGCACACGTCCATCGGTGAAAACGCCATTGAACGGATCATGAAGACAAACTCGGACAACGACTTTCTCTGCCACGCGAAAATTTTCGCGGGGACCCATCATGAAAAATGGGACGGTTCCGGATACCCCAGGGGGCTGAAAAATTCCATGATTCCCCTGCAGGGCCGGCTTATGGCTGTCGCCGATGTCTACGACGCGCTGATCGCCGTCCGGCCCTACAAACAGCCCATGAGTCCCCCGGAAGCGGAACGGATAATCATTGAGGGCCGGGAGAAGCATTTTGACCCCGTCTTGGTAGAGCTGTTCCAGGACCTGGCGGCGCAGTTTGCCCGGATCGCCGAGTACTGCAACAACGCGGCGCTGCAAGACAGGGCCGAGGCCTTTCCTGTTCCGGCGTAGGAAAGCGCCTAGTATCTTGTAAAGACTAAATGGCCGGATACGATGAATGGAGTGGTATTTTTACGCCACAGTTTAATACCGAAAAAATGGTACAAGGTGTTATAGAACGGCTAAAACAGGAAGCCGAAATGTCAGCTAATTCAGGACCAGCCGAAGAATAAGTGTTTTAGACATATCGTTTTGCAGGTGCGGAGCAATACTCGAAATGTCAACTTATTCGAAACCAGCCGGAAAACAGACGTTTCGCGGGTATGTTTCGCAGACACGGGACAGGAACCACATAACCTACCCCGGCCGCCGGCATAAAAATGCGGAACGCCGCGGCGGCGGCGTTCCGCGAGGAGAAGTTCCGCCGGGACGGGAGGTTGTGGGCTCCCGCCCCCGGCGGAACGGAGCGCCGCTTAAAGGCGGACCCGGATTCCCGCCCTGGCTCCCAGAAGCAGGCTGTGACCGTCGGCAAATTCCCTGCCGATGGTAAAAAGCGGACCGCTGTTGCCGCTGTCTTCCCGGACGCGCATATAGGTCAGGGAAGGACCGGCAACGATGCTCAAACGGGATCCCAGCCTGAAACCCGCCAGGGGCGTCAGGCTCAGAAAATTCTGCTTGAATTCAAAGGTAATGGTACTGTTGAGTTCGGGGTTAAAAAAGAAATCCTTGGCCACCGGAATAATCGATCCAACGCCGTATCCAAATCCAAAGGCGGCCCGGGGGCCCGTAACGCCCGGATCATAGGAGACGCTTAAGGAGTTGTAGAATTTTTCGGTTCCTATCTTAAAAGCCAGGTTCAGGGGCATGGTCTCCGCAAAGCTGAGTTCCAGGGCCCGGTAGCCGCCCTGCCGCACAATGGAAAACATGCCGATGGACATGCCGCTATCGACGGAATCGACATAGTTAAGCAGGCCGAACTGGAGGCCGTTCAGTTCTTTTGTCACGTTCACCAAACCGGCCTGGGCTCCACGGATTCCCCTGAAAGCCGTGTTGGCCAGTCCCAGCTGAAGCCCCCGCGCCTTTCCCCCGGCGGTATTGACCAGCCCCAACTGAACGCCGGATACGTCGCCGCTGACGGTGTTCACCAGGGACTGCTGGAAACCATCCAGAGTTCCTCTCACGGTATTGACCAGTCCCAGCTGAACGCCCCGGGGGTTTCCTCCGGCGGTATTGAGCGGTCCTGCCTGAAGGGATGTAAACGCGCCGGTATTCCAGTTAACAAGCCCAAACTGCGGAGCGCTGTGCCCGCCCCGGGCAACGTTCACAAGCCCGATAACCGGGAGCCGGAAATCCCCGGAAACGACATTGACCACCACCAAATATACGGAAGTGTTTCCGACGGTTTTTCCTTCCACCGGTTCCGGCGCGTCTTCCAATGCCGCATCCGGCGGCGCCTCTTCCTCCGGCCCCCGGGTCCGCGCCGGCGATTCATCGTTGACGCGGACAAAATTATGTGTCCCCAGGGGGACGCGGCCCTGATCCGGAAGGCGGAGTTCCGTCCGGTACAGGGCGTTGTTTTTCCGCAGGGTGATCCTGTAGGCCCCCGGCTCAAGGCCCAGTTCCACAGGCTTCCGGCCCGCTTTGGTAAGTTCCGCCGTTAAAAAACCGGCGCCGTCCCGGATGCTCAGGCGGCCGGTTACGTCTTCCCCGATCACAAGACCCGCGGAGGTTCCTTTAATGTCGGTAAGGACCACGTCCCCGGAGCCGGATATTTGTATATCGTAACTGGGGTGCTGGGCGCCATGCCGGGAGGTTTCGGTCTTTGCCAGGGTTTCGTCATAGGCAAAACGGTACAGTTCGTTCAGCGTAACCCGGCCGTCGCCCACGGAATCGGCCGCGCCCCGAAGGCCGGTAACCAGGCTGTGGGTAAAGTAGGAACCGGCGATGCTGTCCGATTCCTGGGAAGTTTCGTCCGCGGAACTGGAGGTGAGGAACGCGTATCCCTCGGCGGAAAGGGAACTGTCAAAAAGAAAGGGACTGGTTTTCATTCCGCCCTTGGCCCGGGTAATGGCCCCGGAAGAACAGGAGTCGAGGATCACTATCCGCATATCCGCCTGAACCATATTGATCTGCTCCCGAAGCTCCCGGTACCCGTACCGTTCCCGGCCCAGGAGCAGGCCGTTTTCATCGGAGTGGCCCGAATAGTAAAATACCAGTTCGGTCCGCCGGCCGCTCCGTCCCGCGGCCGCGGCCTCTTTTCCCAGGCTTTCCAGCCGCCGCCTGATTTCCGCCGGCCCCGGTTCCACCAGAAGAACATTGTCACCGGAACCTATGCCGCCCATGGCGGCAAAGACCTGGGACACCTGGCGGGCGTCGCTCACCGCATACCGGAGCGCCGCCCTGCCCCCTCCACCGTTATTGGAACCGATAAAGAGACCGAACCGCCGGGCCCCCTCCGCCGCGGAAAGAGCCGAAAGGGCCGTTACCGACAGCAGAACCGCAAAGGCCTTTGATTTTATTTTTCCGATACCCATAGTTTTCTCCTTACTATATATAGAACGCTTAAAGGACAGCCCGCTATTTTTTCCGGATCACCAGCGTTTTTACATCGCAGCCCTCAAAAACCGTTTTACTTTGGGAAGCGGCGGCCGGAGGATCCGGAGCTAAGTTCCGGGCCGCCGCCAGAACCTCCGCCGTATCCAGGGGATCCGGGGACAGTACCATAAAGAACATTTCAAAGTCCGGCGCGTCGTCCAGGATGTATGCTTCGTCCAGGAAAGCCCGCCGGCCTGAGGCAAGCAGGGAACTTTGTTCCGGGCTGTAAGGGTAATGCAGGGTTACCACGGCCCTGCTGTCGATAGAAAAAATCACCCCATACCGTTCGCCGCGGGGTACGGTATACGCCAGCTGTACCGTATCCCCTTCTTTCAGCGCCGCGTTGCCCCCCAGGGGTCCGGAGGCCGTATCCCGGTTTACATAGAGGGAAAGTTCCGCCCCCGGAACCGCAGCCCCCTTGGGCCGATCCCGGTCACGCTGCCCCAGGGTTATGTAGAGAACGGGAAAGAGCAGGCAGATCAGCGCCGCCGCGGCAAGTCCCCAGACGGGACCGCGCCGGGAAAAAACGGATCCCCGCAAAAACGTTTTGTCCCCGGCGGAATCCCCGGATGCCGGGACCGTACATAAAAGGTCTCCTCTGGCGATGCGGTTCCGCAGTTCCCGGTCCGATTCATCCAGCCGAAGAAACCGCTCCCCGGTTGAGGAATCCGCCTTCAGGGCGGCGTCAACCGCGCGCCGTTCCCGCCGGGTAACTTCGCCCAGCCGGTACCGTTCCAGCAGCAATTCGGAAATAACACCGTTCATGGATTTCCTCCATATGGATTTTCACCAAGTTTGCGCCGCGTCCGTTCTTTAAAGGCCAGGAGTCTTTTACGGACCCCGGAAACCGAAAGATCCACCGCCCCGCCGATTTCTTTCAGGGTCATCCCGTCGGCATAGTACATATAGCAGACGGTCCGGTCCAGTTCAGATTCATCCCGTAAAATCGCCTCCATCAGCAATTTCCCCTCTACCCTTTCAAAACCCCGGTCAATGAAGGGGACTTCGTCCCCGGTTTCATCAGAGTCAAGACCGTGAACCCTTCCGCGCCTGAGCCGGTTAAGGCAGACATTGGTAGCCATGGTATAGAGGAGGCTTGAAGGGAAACGACCATGAAGCCTTTTCCCCGCCGTGAGAAGATTAACAAACACATCCTGCGCCGCGTCCAGGGCTTCCTCCTCGTTTCTGAGGACAGCCCGGCAGCGGCGGATTACCATGGGTCCGTACCTTACGTACCAGCCCCGGATATCGTCTACCATGACATCCTTATATGCTTATGTAACACCGGAGGAGAAGAAATTTGCACCGTTTCCGTTTTTTTTCTGTTTTCTGATTTTTTTACGGATGTTGTTGTTGTACCCGGCAAACCTATGTATTACGGGTTGTCCAGTATCCGCTCGACCGCGGCGGCCCTGCCCTGTTCGTTCAAGGTTACCGCAATGCCCTGGATAAGGGTTTCCGGTCCCGGGGCGCATTCCATACGGTAGGCTATGTGGGTCCGGGCCCGGTCCAGGCAAATCCGCGGATCCATGCCGATGACGCCGTTTTTCGCTCCGGTCATGCCCAGGTCGGTAATGTAGGCAGTACCGCCGGGAAGGATCCGCTCGTCCGCGGTTTGTACATGGGTATGGGTGCCTGCCACCACAGAAGCCCTGCCGTCCAGGTAGTAGGCCAGGGCTTCTTTTTCCCGGGAAGATTCCGCGTGAAAGTCCACCAGGATAATTGACGGTTCCGGTTTTGTCCCGGAAGCGGGTCCCGCGGCGGCCGTTTCCCCATAGAGCCGGTCAAAGCAGCGGAAGGGGCAGTCGATGGGCCTCATCTGTTCCCGGCCCTGGAGGTTAATCACGGTCAGAAGGACGCCGGCCTTTTCCAGCCGGAGGATGCCCCTGCCGGGCACTTCCGGGGGATAATTTGCCGGCCGCAGGACAGGCTGTCCGCTGTCCAGTACGGGCCAGAAATCGCGCTTTTCCCAGATATGGTTGCCGCCGGTTACCGCGTCGGCGCCGGCGGCCAGGATACGGTCCAGGGTTTCCCCGGTAAGGCCGAAACCGGCGGCGGCATTTTCCCCGTTCACCACGGTAAAGCCCGCGGAGTACCGCGCTATCAGGGCGGGCAGACGCCGTTCCAGAGCTTCCAGCCCCGGTTCCCCCACCACGTCCCCTATCATAAGTATCCGCAGGGTTTCCATAGATCCATGATATTCCATAGTGCGGGCAAAAGGCTAGATCTTCCCCTTCGCGGAAAACGCCCCCCGGATCTAAAGCATATTTCTGTTTACCGGACTCCCGATCCAGATACTTTCGCCCAGATAATCAACCCGCTTTCCATCTATCAGAATCTGGACGTCCCTGACATTGCCGAATTCCGTCGCGGTCATTACAATCTGCCTGCGCTGGCCCACATACCCCTCCACCCCGTAGGTGTTAAATAAAAAATCTTCACTAAAGCTGATATAGGCCGTATTGCCCCTGACGGCGGCGCTTAAAATTTTTACATCCTTCGGGATCAGCGAAATAAGCCCCTGCTTTTCCTCTTCCGCGGAGGGTCCCTTTATCAGCGCTTCCAGGGCATCCTGCAGGGGACGGTCGCTGACTTTCAGCTCCCGCTTGACACCGGTCCACAGGATGGCCCCGGTATTATCGACTTTCATCAGGTATACCGGCCGTTCCACAGTCGGTCCGGTCACAGCCGCCGGGGGCTTTTCCCCGTTTTCGGGCCGTCCGTCTCCGGGCCGCCCGCCCGCGGGCAAGCCGCCTTCCTCCGCCTGCGGAGGCCGGGACTCCGGCTCCGCGGATGCGGGCCGTTCTTCCGTTTCAGGAAGGGGTTCGTCTGTTTCCCCCGCGGATTCTTCCGTACCGGCGGCAAGGCGTTCCAAAACCCTCGTTTCCCGGAGGGTGTTCTTGATGCGTTCCAGATTAAGCATAAAGAGCACCGTTATGCCAATAAAAAAAGCCAGCCAAAAGAGAAGCCAGCCCCCCGCTCCGGATCTTTTTTTATTTGCCACGATTTTTATCATAATGCCCTCCGGTTCCCTCGTCAATAAGCGCTTTTACTACTATACTTGTACCATGGAGATGGCCCGTAAGCTCGACGGCCTGGGCAGATACTTTGCCTTTCTGGGGGAACTGCTGAGGGTCTCCACGCGGAAGCCCTTCAGATGGGCCAGGTATCTTGCCGAGATAGAGCGCCTGGGAGTTGGTTCGGTTTTTATTATCCTCCTTTCCGGCGGCGCCATGGGGATGATCTTTGCGCTGCAGCTGGTGGGGATCCTGCAGATGTTTAACGCCGAAATAGGAACGGGGGCGGTAACCGCCGTCACCCTGGCCCGGGAACTGGCTCCGGTGATCACAACGCTGATGCTGATAGCAAAAAACGGATCCGCCATGGCGGCGGAACTGGGGACCATGCGGGTAACCGAACAGATTGACGCGCTGGAGGCCATGTCGGTTAACGTGGTGCACTACCTGGTGCTGCCCAAGGTGCTGGCATCCCTGGTGGTGTTCCCGGTATTGACGCTCCTGGCAAACGTCATCGGCACTCTGGGATCCTACGGTATCTCCGTTTTCTTTTTTGCCATTGATCCCGCGGGTTTTCTGGATTACCTTTTTGAAATGCTGAATCCTCTGGACATTATCAGCGGCCTTATAAAGGCGGTGGTCATGGGATTTATCACCGCCACCGTCTGCTGTTTCTGCGGACTTACCGCCGGCCAGGGGGCTAAAGGCGTAGGGGACGGCGCCAACAGGGCCGTGGTGTTGTCGTCGGTATCCATCCTGGTGGGGGACTATATTCTGGATACCATGATGATGAGGTGGTTCTAGGGATGGAAACCGGAACGGGCGGGATTATCCGTATTCGTAATGTTTCCAAATCCTTCGGCAAAAACCGTGTGCTCCGGGACGTGTCCCTGACCATCCCGGAAAAATCCGTCTATGCCGTCATCGGCCAGAGCGGTACCGGCAAAAGCGTGCTGATTAAAACGGTTATCGGCATGCTCAAGGCCGATTCGGGCCGGATCTGGTTCAGGGATCAGGAGTTGACCGCCCTCTCCATCAGGGAAATGAACAGGGTCCGGCGGAATTTCGGTTATGCCTTTCAAAACGCCGCCTTGTTTGATTCCATGACGGTGGAAGAAAACCTGGCTTTTCCCTTAAGGGAAGTGCTGGGCCTGCGGGACAGGGAACTTATCAAAAAAAAGGTTCAGGAACTTCTTGCATGGATAGAACTTCCCGGAATAGAATCAAAATGGCCCCATGAATTATCCGGCGGGATGAGAAAACGGGTCGGCGTTGCCAGGGCGCTTATCACGAATCCCCAGGTACTGTTTTTTGATGAGCCCACCACCGGACTTGATCCGGTCCTGTCGGAAACGATCAACAATTTGGTGGTCCGGGTGAACAGGGAACTGGGTCTTACCTGCGTGATGATTACCCACGATATTCCCGCCGCGTTCCGCATCGCCGGCAGAATCGCCTTTCTTGACCAGGGGTATATCATCGCCGACGGCCTGCCCCGGTCCCTGGCGGAATCGGAACATCCCATGGTTAAGGACTTCTTGCGGATATCCTTTGATCAGGGAGCTGTTAATGAACGGGCCGAAGGACAGGAAACATGAACGCAGGCAGGTATGTTAAAATCGCCCTTTTCTTTATTGTTCTGGGTACCGCCGGTACCATCTATATTGTCATGTCCTCCACGGGATTTTCGGCGCTTAACACCCGGCATTACGAAGTGACCATCCGGGACGCGACGGGCCTTTCCACCCGATCCCGGGTGTACATGGCGGGGGTGGCGGTGGGAAAAATCGACGGCATTGAACTCCAGGGAAATTCGGCAAAGATCAGCCTGGCCATACTCCGGGAAGTGGAGCTCCGGCGGAACGCCAGCATTTCCCGCAAATCATCGTCCATTCTGGGCACCGCCACCTTAAACCTCAATCCGGGTTCCGAGCCAAGCCCCATCCTTCCGCCGGACAGCGTTATCGCTACGGACAGCCGGCCGGGGGACGTGCTGGAAACGGCAAACCAGGTCCTTAATGAACTTCAGAACAACCACATGGCCCTGCTGGCCATATCCCTGGAAACTTTCAATTCCATCGCGGAAAAAATCAATTCCCGGACCGAAGAAGAGATGGAACGTATTTCCCGGGTCCTGGAATCCGCGGTGCTGATCACCGAACGGGTGGACCGGCTCCTGGCTGCCAGGGAAGAGGACATCAACATTTCCCTGCTGGAGATCCGGGTGGCTATGGAAAACATCCGGCTCATATCCGGCGAAATAGCTCAGGGCCGGGGAAACATAGGCCAGGCGATCTACGACGACAGACTGTACAATTCCCTCCTTTCCACGGTGGAACAAACGGAACAGGCGGTGGTTAAGCTCCAGACCGTGCTGGAAGGCGCGAACGAGTTTATCGGCCGGGCCAACGGAGTCGGCATTATGGTAGATTCCCATGCCAACTATGGCTTTAACAGTTCCAATGTCAGGGCCGGCGCTTCCATCAGGCTGGAACCGGCTTCCGGCGACCGCTGGTACCGCATCGGCATTAACGGCGCCCCCGAGGGAGTGAGTACCAGGACGGTCACGACTACTTCCGGTACGGTCACCAGCTACGAAGATAAAACCGAAACCAAGTATACCTTTTCGGTAGACGCGGAACTGGCCCGCCGGTTCGGCATACTTACCATCCGGGGGGGGCTGCTGGAAAGTACCGCCGGCATAGGCATTGATCTGCAGCCCCTTAAACAGCTTGCCCTTTCCGGGGAGGTATTCAACTTCCGCAGGGGCGCCGCCCCCAACCTGAAGGGAACCGTAACGGTCTACCCGTTCTTTAACCCCAATGCGGACAATCCCCTGAACTGGATATACCTGAACGCCGGTATTTACGACGCCCTTAACGCGGACCGTGATCTGTTCCTGGGCGGGGGCCTGCGTTTCACCGACCGGGAAATCCGGGGCCTGGTGGGACTGGCCGCCGGAGTTGCCAATTAACCGCGGATGACTTTCCCCGTCCTGAAGGCCTTCAGGATGGGGAAAGTCTTTTTTACAGCTTACCGCTTTTTGCGGCTTCTAGCTGTACTCCAGGAAGACCGGCCTGGCTGTTCTTTGTTTCTCTTTTTCGTAAAGCCAGAAAACCAACCGTACAGCTAAAGACCGCTCCCAGAATATCAACAACCAGATCTTTCATCGTATCAAAAAGAGCGGCCCTTCCGGTAAGAACCGTACCGCCATAGGTACTGTACTGCTGCATATTCAGGTCCATCAGCAAATCCATGACAAATTCAATTACTTCCCAAAAGGTATCAAGGGTTACCGCAAAACAGAACGAAAACAGGGCGGCAAACCATTTGTTCAGTTTAACCGGGATAGTTTTATTTTCATTCAGAATATCGATTAACTCAAAACCAAAGGAACCGAGCATAATACCGCTGCAGGTATGCAGCAAAGTATCCCAGTGCGGAAAATTCCGGTAAAAATTGCGCACCTCGCCCAAAATGATCGCGGCATATAAGAACAGCACGTACAGAAGGCGGATCCCGCCGGCAATGGAAATCTTCCAGCGTTTCTTTAATAATCCCGGCAGATAGATAAGGCTGATGCCCAGAAGGCACTGTAAGCTGATTTTAATAAAATCTTCTTTTGTGTGCGTCGAGGCCCACATGGTTATATCGAGAGCGGTAAATGCCAGGCCGACTATCGAGTAAACCAGGGAAGCAATGAGTGAAAAAAGCACGAAGAGGCTTATCATGGCGGCAATATTTCCCTTTTTCTTTCCGGGCGGGGCTTTTTCCAAACCAATCCCTTTTTTCCTTAACGCCATTCCCGCATCCCCATGTATAAAACTATTCTGCCTTTCCCGGGCGCTGTCAAGCAAACATGCCAAAATATAAAGCGGATTACCGCCGCTATCCCGGATCTTCCGGAGCGGGCTCCGCGCTTTCCCCGGCGCCGCCGCTTAAGCGCGCACTAAAAAAAGACTGCCCTTTGGGGGGCAGTCTTTTTACAGCTTACCGCTTACCGCGGCTTTTAGCCGTAATCCTAGAAGACCGACTTTGCGTTGTAGTACTGCCGTACATTGCCCTTGTCGACAATGCCCGAAGGAATAACGACCGAAAGGGGAGAAGAAGCGGTATGGAACGCGTCGCTCTTCTTGCCCGTGGCCACGTCCGCCGCGTACCATATGGCGTCGCGGATCATAATGGGATTATACAGGGTGGTGGCCCGGACCAGGGGATCGCCGTCAATGATGTATTTATACGCCACCTTGCTCCCCGCGCCGCCCAGGAGGATTTTGATATCCCGGCGGCCGGATTCTTTGATTGCCTGGTACACGCCGGTCAAAACGTCGTCGTCCTGGCAGAACACGGCGTCAATCTGGGGATACCGCTGCAGGAAGGTTTCCATGATCCGCAGGCCGTCCTGAACGGACCAGTTGGCAAATTCGTACCTGTTCCCGCCCAGCAGATTCCTCAGGGAGGATTCCTTGTTCATCTCGGTAAAAAAGGCGTTCATCCTTTCCGTATCGATAACTACCGGCATGCCGCCCATGGCTACATAGGTGGTAAGGCCTTCCGCTTTCATGGTCCTGGCGAGCCACTGGCCGGAATACCGGCCGAGCCCGGCGTTATCCCCGGCCAGGTTTACATACCCAAAACTGGTATCGGTCAGGCCCCGGTCTACGACGATAACTTTGACGCCCCGGTCATGAAGCCGCTTTACGGGAGCGGTAAGGGGGGCGGATTCATGGGGAAGAATTACCAGGAAATTCATGCCCCAGGTGGCAAGGTTTTCCACGTCGCTTACCTGCTGGGTCGCGTTGGCGGAATGAACCACCCGGAACTGAACCTGATTTCCTACGGCTTTCCTGATTTCTTTAACCGCGTCGTCGGCATACCAGCCGATACCGCCGGTCCATCCATGATCCGCCGTAGGCACGGCAACGCCGATCTTTACGGGCGCGGCCCTCTGGCCGAACGCAAACCCGCAAACCAAGAACGCAATGAAAAGAACTACTGCAAGTTTCTTCATGCTTTTCCCTCCGTCTACTTAGTATTCTTGTACTGCAGCAATACAGCCGCAATAATAACCAAACCTCTGGCTGCCTGTTGAAGGAACGACGACACGCCCCCCAGAACAAGCATATTGTTGATCATCCCCAGCATAATCGCGCCCATAAGGGTGCCGATGATGGATCCTTTCCCTCCGGTCATGGCCGTTCCGCCTATGACTACCGCGGCAATGGCTTCCAGCTCATAACCGTTGCCGTCCCCGGAAGAATGGATACAGTTAATCCGGGAAGACCACAGCAGCGCCGACACCGCCACGGTAAAGCCCGTAATGACATAGGGGATCAGCTTTATCAAATTGATATTGATCGCCGAATACCGGGCCACCTGTTCGTTGGCTCCCACAGCGCATACATACCGGCCAAACCGGGTATTGTTAAGGAACAGGTGCAGCGCCACGGTAAGAATAAGGAATACCCAGACGGGAACGGGAACAAAAAGAAATTCCGCCGGACCAAAAAGGGGATACACCTCGCTGACGGAAAGAATATTGGCGGCCCCGGAAAAATACTGTATCAGGGAACGGAAAATTGCCATGGTCCCCAGGGTGGCGATAAAGGGAGCGATATGCCCGGTGGTAACCATAAAGCCGTTTAAAAAGCCGCAGGCACAGCCCAGGACCAGGCAGAATACTACCGCGATAAGGGTCCCCGCCACGGAAGACGGGGGAAACAGGTTGAGCAGAAAGATCGTGATTCCCCCCGTAAAGGCCATCATGGAGCCCACGGAAAGATCGATCCCCCCCGATATAATGATCAGGGTCATGCCCAAACCAATAACCCCGGTATACGAAGCCTGTTTGACAATGTTGATTAAGTTTCCCCAGGTAAGAAAACTGGGCCAGCCGTACCAGCCGTCCCCCGCCCAGGAAACAATAATACCCAGCACAAAAAGCAGCGCAAAACCCAGGCCCGTGGAATGTTCGCTCCATTTAAACTGCCTGAAACCGGTAAACTTTTTCGCAAGATCGCTCATCAGATATTCCCCTTAATGCCCGTGGCATGAAACATAATTTCTTCCTGATTGATATGGTCCCCTTCCAGGCAGCCGGCTATCTTTCCTTCCCGCATCACGTACACCCGGCTGCACAGGCCAATCACCTCTTCCAGTTCCGAAGAAATGACAATGCAGGAAATCCCCTTTTCCGCCAGCTGGTGGATAAAACTGTAGATTTCCTGTTTAGCGTTGACGTCAATTCCCCGGGTAGGTTCGTCAAGGATCAAAATGGAAGGATCCGTATCCAGCCACCGGGAAAGGTATACCTTCTGCTGGTTACCCCCCGAAAGAAAACGGAGGGCCATTTTTGGCGAAGCGGCGGCAATCTTAAAGGACTCAACATACCTTCCGGTAGTTTCCAGCTCGGCGGATTTGTTGATAAATATCCCCTTAAGGTAATTCTTGAGCGAAATAAGGGTGATATTCTGGGGCAGATTAAAACCCTGGACTATACCCTTGCCCTGCCGGTCTTCGCTCAAATAGCCCAGCTTGTGCCGCACCGCGTCGTCGGCTTTTCGTATTTGAACGGGTTTCCCGTCCAGTTTAACATACCCTCCGGTGACGGGCCTGAGCCCCATCACCGATTCGGCCAGTTCGGTCCGGCCCGATCCTACCAGCCCCGCAAAGCCCAGCACTTCCCCCCTGCGCAGGGAAAAATTAACGCCGGTAAGCAGCCCGCCGATGCTGAGATTTTCCACCTCCAGCACCGGGGCATCCGCCGGCCGGGGAAGCTTGGGGGGAAAGAGCTGCTGGAAATTCGAGCGGCCCACCATCTTCCGGGCTATGTCCTCTTCGTTTACATTCCGGACATCATCCACGCTGATAAGCCTGCCGTCCCGAAGCACCGTAACCCTGTCACAGATTGTTTTTATTTCGTTCAGCTTGTGGGAAACAAAGAGTATCGTTACGCCCTGAGCCTTTAGTTCCCGCATCAGGGCAAAGAGGGTTTCCACTTCCCGGCTGGTCAGGGTGGTGGTAGGTTCATCCATCACCAAAAGCCGGGCATGGAGCATCAGGGCTTTGGAAATTTCCACCATTTGCTTTTCCGCAACGCTTAAATTGCTGATAAGCTGGTTTACCCCCACGGGCATCTTAAGCTTCTCAAGCTGTCCGGCGGAAAGATCCCGCATCTTTTGTTTGTCCAGAAGCCCCGACCGCAACCTGATTTCGTTTCCCAGAAAGATGTTCTCGAAGACGGTCAATGTATTGATCAAGTTGAATTCCTGGGGAACAATCGCTATGCCCAGGGATTTGGCGGTGATGTAATCGGGAATAAAAACCGGCCTGCCTTCAAGCTTAAGGCTGCCGGAAGAAGGCTGGTAAATCCCGCTGATGATTTTGATCAGCGTGGATTTACCGGCGCCGTTTTCCCCTATTAAGCCCATGATTTCCCCGGAACGGATGCCGAATGAAATATCATCCAAAACTTTTACGCCGGAAAAACTTTTGGTTATGTTTTCAACGGATACAATATCCTCCGTTTTGGCACTCACAGATGCTCCCGGTAACTCCATCACGACGACTTTAACGCGTCGTCAAAGGCCACATTGGAAGGGGCAAAGTCTACCTTGCGGACAAAGTCGCAGGCTTCTTTTGCGCCGAATTCCCGCTCCATCCCAGAATCTTCCCATTCCACCGAAAGGGGGCCCTGGTAATCCATGGCGTTGAGTTCCCGGATAATGTCCTCAAAGTTAACGTTTCCGTGACCCAGGGAACGGAAGTTCCATCCCCGGCGGGTATCGCCGAAGGTAAGGTGGGAACCGAGGATCCCCGCCTTGCCGTCCAGGGTAACCGCCGCGTCCTTCATGTGAACATGGTAGATGTTTTTGGCAAAATCCCTCAGGAACACATGGGGGGTTACTCCCTGCCAGATCAGGTGGGAAGGATCGAAGTTAAAGCCCAAGGTGGGCCGGCGCTTGAATTCTTCCAGAAGCCGCTGGGCGGTATAATAGTCAAAGGCGATTTCCGTGGGATGGACTTCCAGGGCAAACTTAACGCCATACTTGTCGAATTCGTCAAAAATCGGGGTCCAGAGTTTGACGATTTCTTTAAAGCCCTCGTCCACCATTTGGTCCGTGGTCTGGGGAAAGGAATACCAGAACGCCCAGATGGGAGAGCCCAAAAATCCGGTGACGACCTTAACCCCCAGGTTCTTTGCCGCCAGGGGGGCGTACTTCATATACTCCACGGCCCATTCCCGGATTTTGCCGGGGTTACCCGCCAGTTCGGCGGGGGCAAAACCGTCCAGCCGGGGATCCCAGCGGTCCCCCACGCACTGACCCACCAGATGGGTACCGATAGCCCAGGTTTTAAGGCCGTTTTTGGCCAGAATATCCAGCCGTCCTTTGGCATAGGCCGGATCGGCAGCCGCTTTTTTCAGATCCAGGTGATCGCCCCAGCAGGCGATTTCCAGGCCGTCGTACCCAAAGGATTTTGCCTTGGCGCAGATTGTTTCAAAGGGCATATCCGCCCACTGTCCGGTAAATAACGTAACGGGCCTTGACATGAATACCTCCTCTTACCAGCGGAATCGCCGCTGTTTTACATCGAACGTTAACTATTGTTAACCCATGGTTAACATATAGCGCCTAAAACCCAAACCTAAAAATCAACCCAGACCGCTCCCTTTTGGGAACTTTCAACGCACTTGCCGATAAATTTAACCCCCTCCGCGCCGTTTTCAACATCGGGGAAGTCCAGATCTTCTTCCGTAAGGGCCTGGCCGGCTTTTTGTTTCAGCAGGGCGCCGGTATAGGTTTTGTAGATATTGGCCATCGCTTCAAAATAGCCTTCCGGGTGGCCCGAAGGAATACGGGACAAGGACTGGGCCCGGGGATAGAAAGCGTCCCGGCCCCGGGAAAGCACCGCCCTGGGTTTACCCAGCAGGGACACTTTCAGGTAATTGGGATCCTCTACCCGCCATTCGATGGCGCCCTTGGTTCCGAATATCCGGAACTGGAGCCCGTTATCGTAGCCCATGGCGATCTGGCTGGACCAGTACACGCCCTTGGCGCCGTTGGTATATTCCACCATGATTGTGGCGTTATCGTCCAAAACCCGGCCGGGGCAGATCCTGTCGAGCCTGGCGCAGACCGACTTGATTTTAAGGCCCGTTACATAGGAAATCATATTTTCGATATGGGAACCGATGTCCCCCACACAGTTGGATTTGCCCGAAAGCCCGGGATCGGTACGCCATTCGGCCTGCTTACTCCCTTCCTTTTCCTGGGGGGTAATGAGCCAGTCCTGGGGATATTCGCCGGCCACATAGATGATGTCCCCGATTTCTCCCCGGCGGATCATTTCCCGGGCATGCTTGACCGCGGGGAACCCCGTATAGGTATAGGTTACGCCGAACAAAAGCTTGTTTTTCTTTGCCAGATCCGCCAGCTCCCGGGCTTCGGTTTCTTCAAAACACAGGGGCTTGTCGCATACCACATGAATTCCCCTGGAAAGGAAAGCCCTGGCCGCGGAAAAATGGCTGACGTTGGGAGTGACGATCACCGCAAAATCGATTTTATCCGCCCGTTTTGATTCGGCTTCGGCCATTTCATCAAAGGTTTTATAGAGCCTGTCCCGGGCTATGCCCAGGCCCTCGCCTGTGGCAAGGGTATTCTCGTAGGACCGGGAAAAGCAGCCGGCCGCAATATCCGCCATCCCGTCCAGGGCGATGGATTTACGGTGCACATCGCCGATAAAAGCCCCGGGGCCGCCCCCTACCATACCATACCGCAGTTTTCCGCTGACACCGGAACCGGTACTGCCTTCAATCATGTTGATACCTCCCTAGCTGTATGTTGGTCGGACCAATCATACTAAAATAAAACCCTTTTTGTCAAGCTCCGCTATCAAACCTATGTGCGTTTTGAATAGTATAACCCGGGCCTTTGTAAAAAGCAACATTTTTTTTATACTTGCCGGCATGACCACTGTAGACAGCCTGTACCGGCCATGCCGTTTGTGCCCCCGGCGCTGCGGAGCCGGCCGTACGATTTCCCCCGGGGGAAAGAGCGCCGTTCCGGCAGGATCCGGCTATTGCGGTGAAAGCGCGGCCCTGCGCCTGGCCTGCGCTTCCATCCACCGGGGCGAAGAACCGCCCCTGACCGGCGGAGCCGGGGGGGGCGGTTCCGGCACGATCTTTGTCAGCGGCTGTAACCTGGGCTGCGTGTTTTGTCAAAACTGGCAAATTTCCGCCGGTTTATCGGCAAACCGGCAGAAACGTGCCTGGCAAATTTCCGCCGGATCATTGATAGCCCGGCGGAAATGTGCCTTACAAATTTCCGCCGGTTTAGCAGCCCGGCAAATGCCTGCCGGCCGGCCGGTACTTACGGAGGAATTTGCCCGGATCTGCCTGGCTCTGCAAAGCCGGGGGGCGGAAAACATTAACATCGTTACCGGCAGCCACGCGGTTCCTGCCCTGGCCGCGGGTATAGCCGCGGCCAGGGCAGGGATTTCCGGCGGTCCGGCGGCGGACCGGCTCCGCGTCCCCGTACTGTGGAATTCCTCCGCCTACGAACTGCCCGAAACCCTGGATCTGCTTTCGGATACGGTGGACGTATTCCTTCCCGACATGAAAACTCTGGACGGGGATATCTCGGGCCGCTATTGCGGCGCCCCGGATTATCCGGCCGCGGCGAAAGAGGCAGTCCGGAAAATGATGGTCATGCGTTCCCTGCGCTTTGAAAAAGCACCCGGCGGAGGCCCGGACCGCATGGTTTCCGGGGTCATGATCCGCCACCTGGTCCTGCCGGGCCATACGGAGGCCACCCGGACCGTCCTGCGGTGGTTCGCGGATCACTGCGCCGGCCGGGCGCTGCTGTCACTGATGTTCCAATACACCCCCCTGGGGCCCGGCCCCCAGGGCTCTATTACCAGGGCGGAAGCCGGCAGGGTCCTGGGCTGGCTGGAAGAATTCGGCATTGATGACGGGTATTGCCAGGAACCGGTTTCGGGCACTACCGGCTGGCTGCCGGATTTTGAAAAAACCAATCCCTTTCCTTCGGAGCTTTCCGTGCCGGTATGGCACTGGCGGGACGGATTTGCCTAACGAAAGACGTGGGAAAACCTGCTGTATTAAAGAAACTTCCCGAATCGAAACGGCGGGTTTCCCAGCCGCCCTCTAACCGCGGTTAATCTGCGGGCTGGTCAGATACAGGGCAAGGGCCGCCGCGGTAAGGGCATGCACATAGGGCGGCCTGCCCATTCCCTCCAGCACTTCTTCTTCGGAGATCCGTTCCACATCCACGAATTCATCCTCATCCAGATTTTGGCCCGGCAGGGACGTTAAGTTTTCCCCATAGTAAAAATGAACCTGGTTCGACATGATCGCCGGATTCGGCCTCATGGATCCCAGCTTGATAAGCCGGTTCGCTTTATAGGCGGTTTCCTCCGCCAGTTCCCTGGCCGCTCCCGCTTCATCGCTTTCGCCGGGCTCGATAACGCCGCCGGGGAATTCCAGACTCAATTCCCGGGAACCGTGACGCCACTGGCGGACCATCAGGAACTGCCGGCCCTGTTCCGTTTGCAGCGCCGGCACTACGATGACCCAGTCGCTGGAATCAATCACCGTAAAGGTCCGCGTTTTCCCCTTCGGGGAACGGCAGACCGTATCCCGCACCGACAGCACCCCGGAACGGTACAGCTCGGTACGCTTCTCTTCCGTCCAGATCAAGTGGCTTGTTTCCATATACCTTTGGTTTTATAGTAAAATATGAAAGCTATCAAGCGGCCGAAACCGCAAAGGGGGGTATTGTGGCAATCGTAACTATTTCCCGCGAACTGGCGGCCCTGGGAGACGAGACAGCCCACGAGCTGGCGGATCTTTTAAAATACCGGGTGGTCAACAAAAAATGCCTTGAGGATCAAATGAAAAATCTCGGCGCGGCGGAAGGGAAGATCCGGAAATACGATGACCGAAGGCCTTCATTCTGGGCGTCCCTTTCCCAGGACCGGGATGATTATATCCACTTCCTTAAAACGGCTCTTTTTTCCGAAGCGGGCCAGGGTAACTGCATCGTGATGGGCCGGGGCAGCGCGGCCATCCTGAAGGGCGTGCCGGGGGTGTTTTCGGTCTTTCTGTCCGCCTCTATGGAAATCCGCCTGGAACGGGTAAAAAGTTATTTCCATTGCGATGAACGCCGGGCCCGCCAGATCATTGAACAGAGCGACCGGGACCGGGAGGGTTTTTACCAGTACTTTTTTGAAGTGGAATTGAGGGGGCCGGAAAATTACCATCTGACCCTGAACACTGGCAGCCTTCACCCCCGGCTCTGCGCGGAACTCATCAAAACGGCGCTGGAAAGGACCGTCACGGAAGAAGCGGAGGCGGCCAATGCCCTGTGCCTGAAGGATCTGATCCTGGGTCAGAAGGTGGTACATCATATCCTGTTTGATAAAACCATACCGATTCATTTCCTTGACGCTTCGGTGCAGGCCGGCGCGGTAACGCTCTTTGGGGTCGTTAATTCCCAGTCCCTGGTGGAAGCGGCGATCCACAGCGCCGGGGAAGTGCCCGCGGTCAGCTCCGTCACATCGGAAATCCAGGTGGTCCACGAATACGGCCTGACACCGTAACAGCCGCGGCTGCGGCAGAGTGCGGTCTACTACCCCCTTGGGGCGGAGAGGGTCATTGCTTTACCGCCAGCGCTTCCCAGGGTTCAAGATACCGGACCGGTTCCGC
>JAISDG010000230.1 GCA_031265015.1 Spirochaetaceae bacterium
AACGCCGCCCTGCCCTGTATTGCCGCCGCCATCCTAAGCGATGAACCGGTCATCCTGCGGAATATTCCCGACATAGAAGACGTCCAGGTAATGCTGGACGTGTACCGTTCCTTCGGCGGTTCGGTAGAGCAGCTTGAACCCGGCGGCTACCGGCTGGTTCTGGGTAACATCAAAGAAAGCAGGGTCCCCGCCGGGGCGGCGCAAAAAATCCGGGCATCCATACTGTTTGCCGGCCCTTTGCTGGCCAGAACAGGCAGGGCGGTTCTGCCCCCTCCCGGGGGGGACATAATCGGCCGGCGGCGTCTGGATACCCACTTCCTGGCTTTAACGGAGCTGGGGGCCGCGGTGGCAACCAAAGAGGCCTTTACCTTTACCGCAAAAAAACTGCGGGGGGCGGATATTTTTCTGGACGAAGCCTCGGTTACGGCAACGGAAAACGCCGTTATGGCGGCGGTATTGGCCGCGGGAAAGACGATTATCAACAATGCCGCCAGCGAACCCCACGTCCAGGATTTGTGCCGCATGCTCCGGGCCATGGGAGCGGCTATTGAAGGGATCGGTTCCAACATACTCACCATCACGGGGGTCGCGAAACTCGGGACCTGCGATTATACCATCGGCGTTGATTATATGGAGGTAGGATCCTTTATCGGCCTTGCCGCGGCTACCGGGGGGGAGCTGGAAATAACCGGACCCAGGATAAGCGATCTCCGGCCCGCAAAAATGGCCTTCGGAAAACTCGGCATAAGCTGGAAACATGACGGCAATGTCCTTAAAGTTCCCAAAAACCAGGCCCTCAAGGTAAACCACGATTTGGGGGGGATGATTCCCAAAATTGACGACGCCCCCTGGCCGGGTTTTCCGCCGGACCTCACGAGCATCATCATTGTGGTTGCCACCCAGGTGGAAGGAACCGTCCTGGTCCACGAAAAGATGTTTGAATCCCGGATGTTTTTTGTGGATAAGCTTATCGGCATGGGAGCCCGGATCGTACTCTGCGATCCCCACCGGGCGGTTATTTCCGGCCCCGCCAGGCTTGCCGGTTCCGAACTAACCAGTCCCGATGTACGGGCCGGCATGGCCATGGTGATCGCCGCCCTGACCGCGGAAGGATCCAGCGTTATCCGCAATGTGTATCAAATAGAACGGGGTTATGAAAACCTGGCCGGGCGGCTTGCCGCCCTGGGGGCCAGCATAGAACGGCGGGATTAAGGCTGCCCGCGGACACCCACATTCAAAGCGCCCGGTCCGCCGCGGACTCTGAAAGCAGCGGCGGGTGAGACCGGCGGGTAAAACCGGCAGGACAAAAAGCCGGAAGATACGCTATACTGCAAAAACCGGAAAGTAGGCCAGTGGTTAAGCCACGAGTTTTGGGAACTCGATGTCGGGGGTTCAAATCCCCCCTTTCCGAAACGAAGTGAGGAATGGGGGGATTTGAAGCGCCGTCCCCGCCGGCCAGGGGGAGGAAGAGGCGGAACCCTAAATCCCCCCTTTCCGGTTTTTCCGGTCATGCCGCGAATTAAGGAGCGAATACAGCACCGGGATGACAAAAAGGGTAAAGGCCGAAGAAACCGTAAGGCCCCCCACAAAGGTTTTCCCGATAGGCTGGATCGTATCCGCGCCCTGGCCGGGGATAAAAGCTATGGGGGCCATGCCGAGGATTGTGGTCAGGCTGGTCATCAGAATGGGCCGCAGCCTGCTCCGGCCCGCTTCCATGCAGGCTTCCCGGACTTTCAGTCCCCGGGCCCGGAGGGTATTGGTATAGTCCACCAGGACAATGCCGTTGTTTACCACCACCCCTATAAGGGCAACAACGCCGATCACGGAAAACATCGACATGGGCTGGTTGCCGATTTTATAGATCCAGATAACCCCGATAAAAAGAAGGGGGATGCAAAAAAAGATAATCAGGGGATCCACAAAAGACTCAAACTGGCTGGCCATGACTCCGAAGACAAGGAATATGGCCACGGCGATGACCATGCCGTAGCGGCCCAGGAAGGACTGCACTTCCGCCGCTTCCCCCAGGTAGCTTACCGTTACCCCTTCCCGGTATACCAGGTTGTCGTTGATGGTTGCCTCAAGCCGTTTCTGGAAATCCGTCGCGGCAACGCCCTGTACCAGATCCCCGGTAATGCGGACCACCCGTTCCCGGTTTTCCCGGCGTATGGAGGAGGGAGCCCTTCCCTCGGTAATCCGGGTCAGGTTGGAGAGGGGCACCCGGTCCCCGCCGCGGCTTAGTACAAAAACGGCGTCCAGATTGGGAAGCCCCCGCCGATCCTCTTCCCGCAGGATTACTTCGATATCGGTAAGCCGGTCGCCGGTGGTCATGGTAGCCGCGGTGGTTCCGTTCATGGCGGTTTTTATTTCCTGGGCGGCGGCGGACACGGAGACGCCCAGAGCCGCCGCCCGGTCCCGGTCAATTTCGATGGTCAGCTGGGGCGCCCCTTCGTCCAGGTTGATTTCCGGGTTTTCCACCTCCGGCAGGCGGCGGGTGATAATCCCCAGGATTTCGCCGGACGTATCCATAACCAGGTTATAGTCCCGGGAACTGACGGCTATTTCTATGGCCGACGTAGTCCCCATCCCCCGGCCGGCCCGGAACGCAAAGTTGGCTCCGGGTACGCTGGAGGTGTACCCGGCAAGCTTGCGCTGGATCGTCAGGGGAGTGTCTTTCTGCTGGGCCGGGGGCGGCAGGGTAATCTGAATGGACCCCTGGGTATTACCGCTCCTGCGGGCGGTAAGAACGATATTGGTATACCCTTCAACCTGCTCCTTGATCAGGGTTTCCAGTTCCCGAAGCACCCGTTCGGTTTCTTCAATCGTGGATCCCCGGGGCAGAGACACGTTGATGCTTACATTGTCATCGGTCCGGGTCCGGCCGTACATGTCCATTCCCATGCCGGAAAACTGCATGAGCGAGTACGCCAAAAGGAGCAGCACCGGAGCAAGAACCAGCAGCCGGTGATCCATGCAGTACCCCAGGGCCTTTTTGTATCCCGAATCCATGTTCCGGAAAAACCGATCCATCCCCTCGTCAAGCCTGATCAGCATCCTGTTCTTCAGGGGCTTTTGTTTGCGGGTATCCAGCCGCATGATCGGGCCGCAGAGCGCGGGCACCAGGGTTACCGCCACCGCCAGGGAGCAGATCAGGGAAATAACCACCGTAAAGATCAAATCGCTGAACAGCTGCCCCATATCTTCCAGATCGTTTTTATAAATGATCAGGGGGATAAACACGCAGACCGTGGTGGCGGTGGACGCGATGATCGCCCGCATCATTTCCTGGCTTCCCAGCAATGCCGCGACGGCGGGCTTGGCCCCCCGCTCCCGGTAATTGTGAACGTTTTCCAGGATAACAATCGACGCGTCCACGGTCATCCCCAGGCCCATGATAAGCCCCGTCATGGTCAGGAGGTTCAGGGTAAAGCCGAAGATCGCCATGCACATCAGGGTAAGCAGAATGGAAATGGGGATGGACAGGCCGACGATCAGCGTTCCTTTGATGTTCCGGAGGAACAAAAAAAGGATCGCCATAGCCAGGATCGCCCCCTGGACCGCGTTGCCGTAGACCTGTCCCAGGGTCGCGTCAATCAGGGAGGTGTTGTCCGAAAGCACCGCCAGGGTGATCCCCCGGGGCAGGGTTTCGTTAATTTCCTCAATTGCCGCTTTGACCCTGCGGGCCACCTGGATCTGGTTGCTGTCGCTTTCGCTGGTTACCTGGATGTAGACCCCGCTCTGACCGTTCACGTAGACCCGGGCGGCGTTTTCATTATAGCCCAGGGAAACGCCGGCAATATCCTGGAGCCGCACCATCTGGGAACGGGCTTCGCCGGAAGCGCCGGCGATGTTCACGGTCTTGACCGCGATGCGTTTGACTTCGTTCAGGTCCGACAGTTCCTGGGTGGTCATAAGCTGGTATTCTCTGATTCCCCGGGTGATGCTGCCTCCGGAAGAGAGTACGTTCTGGCCCCTCAGGGCGGAAGTGACATCGTTGAGCGTCAGATTAAAAGCCGCCAGCCGGTTCAGGGCAACTTCCACCTTGATCACCCGGGTGGATCCGCCGGTAACCTCCGCGGCGGCAACGCCGTCGATCCGTTCCAGTTCCGCCTGAATTTCGTCCTCCGCAAAAAGGCGCAGCTGGTCCGGGGGATAGCTGCCCCGGACCACCAGCCGCATAATCGGCATCGCGGACATGTCAAAGCGGCGGACCGTGGGATTTTCAGCTTCATCGGGGAGCGAGTTGGACAGGCGGTTCACCAAAGTCTGGGCGTCCACCACCGCCTCGTCCATGTCGGTACCGTAGCTGAAGTTCAGGTTGATAAAGCTCGATTCAAAGCTGGAATTGCTGGTGATCCGGGTAAGGCCCTTGGAAGAGGCCAGGGCCTTTTCCAGGGGCTCGGTGATGTTCCGTTCCACGTCCTCGGGCCCGGCCCCGGGAAAGGAGGTAAACACCGACAGCACCGGACGGGCGTTGGAAGGGTACAGATCCATGGCGATCCGGGGAATCAGGGCAATGGCCATTCCCGTAACCAGGGCATAGATCACCACGATGGTTACCGGCCGCTTTATCGAATATGCCGCCAAGCTCACAGCCTACTCCAGAATTCTGACGGGATCCCCGTCGGTAAGAAAGTTCTGGCCCGCGGTAACCACCAGTTCCCCCGCTTCCAGGCCGGTTAGGATTTCCACCATCTCTTCGCTTTCAAGGCCCAGGGTAACTTCCTTCCGCGCCGCCGCGGCGGCGCCCGGCGGAACGGTAAACACAATCCATGAACCGTAGGTATTGATCAGGGCCTCCCGGGGGATCACCGGTACGTCAATCCGGGAATTGGTCACCAGGCTTACGGTGGCGAACATCCCCGCGAAAATCCGGGGATCGACGCTGCCGGAAGCGCCGGGAATAAAGCGAAGCTTTATCCGCATGGTCCGGCTTGCCGGATCCAGTACCGGGGCAAGCTCGTCTACCTCCGCGGCAAAGCTTTCGCCGGGCATGGCCTCAAAGCTGACCTGGGCGGGAAGGCCCCGGCGCATGGTTACCGAATACCGCTCCGGCACATAGGTTTCCACCCGCAGGTCCGAAAGGTTGCCCACGACGCAGATTACCGTTCCGGTTTGCAGGGTTTCCCCCACATTCACCGGCGCCGACAAAACCACGCCGGAAACGGTGGAAGTGACGGGGTTGGCGTAAAAAGGATCCCCCGGCCGGGAAGGATCCACCAGGGCGATCACCTGGCCCCTGCCGACCCTGTCGCCGGGACGGACCCGCAGTTCCGTTAATTTTCCCGCCATGGCGGGAAAAATCGACACCTGGGAAGACGACAGCACATCCCCGCTGATGATCACCGAATTTTCCACCGTCCCCAGCGCGACGGGGGTAACGCGGATCGCCGTCCCCGGCTGCGTCCCTCCGGCGCCTCCCCGGACATTTTCGCCCTGGGGGCTTCCGCTCCGGCCCTGTCCGTTTTGGCCGGCGGCTGTTCCCGGAGGGGCGTTGCCCGGCACGGCTCCTGTCCGGGCCTGCGTATCCCGGGCAGGAACGGTCGTCTGTACCAGCCGGAACAGGATCAGGGCCAGGGTAAGGACACTAACAAAGATCAGAAACACCGTTACCTTGCTTGTTTTATCTTTCACCGGTCCCCTCGTTTACCACAAAATTATGCAATTCCCCTTCTTCCATACTGAGGGATGCCGCTAAATCAAGTACCAGGATCTTGTAATCAAATTCACTTTGCAGCAGCCCCTGCCGGGCGGCGGTCAGCCTGTTCCGGACCGTTTCAAAATTAAGAAAATTCATCGCCCCCTGGCGGTAAGCCTGGGAGGCAAGCTCATAGGCCCGCTCCGCGGAAGCAGCCTGGAGCCGGGCAATTTCAACCTCCATCCAGGTATTCCGTATGTTGTCCGCGTAACTGCGTATTTCCTGCCGGGCGGCGTTTTCCATATCCCCCAGTTCCAGCAGCGCTTTTTGATATTCGGCGGAGGCCCTCTTAACATCCTGATCCCTTTTTGTTCTGGGTATCCAGGGATCGACGGGTATGGTAACGGAAACTTCGGCGCTTACCGTATCGTCAAAACCGCCGGCTGCGGAAGCGCCCCAGGAAGCTCCCAGACTTACCGAAGGGCCCCTGGCGGAAAGGGCCGTTTCGTTCCGGGCGTTTTTAAGCCGTTCTATTTCATTGTGATGAAGCATAATATCCGGCCGCCGGGACAGGCCGGCGCGGATCAACGCTTCCGCGTCAAGGTCCAGTTTTATAATCTCCGCGGTTCCTTCCAGGACAATTCCCTCCGCTTCCCCGGCAGGGAGTCCCAGGGCGGACAAAAAATTCCCCGTCCCAATACGGTAGTCCGAAAGGGCCCGGTTGTATTTTAACCTGGCGTCCTCGGCGCTAAAGGTAGAAGAAAGAAAGTCCAGTTCCCCGATATACCCGTTCCGCCGGGAGACGCGGTCCCGTTCCAGCTGGTCCCCGGCCAGCTTCATTGCCCCTTCCAGCACTTCAAGATCCATTTTCCGGGCCAGAAGAGCGTAGAAGGTTCTGGAAATTTCCGCCAGAAGCTGCCTGGACGCCTGCCCATAGTTTAAAAGGCCGCTTTTATAGGCCAGGGAAATATTCTTCATCGTGTACGGAAGCCCCGCGTTCAAGCCCAGGGAAAGGCGAAGCCGGGCGGTATAGGATGGACTTGTCCGCGGTACATCATCCTGTACGGGGAACTCATAACCCATGCTCCCGCCGGCGCTGATCGAAGGGAAGACCTGGGCCCAGAGGCTTTTGGCGCTTATCCGGTCCAGTTCCAGATCGATAGCCCGGGTCTGCAGGCTGATACTGTTTTGCAAGGCAAGTTCGCAGGCTTCTTCCAGGGTAAGAGCGCGGAGCCCGGGCGCTTCCGGGGAAGCCGTTTCCTGGGCGGCAAGAACGGCGGCGCCGAGGAGGGAGCAGAGCAGAAGAGCTTTAGCTGCGGTCACGTATCATATCCCATAGTTTTATTAAGCAAGAATTATGCCAATCCTGTAAAGCCCTCATTTTGCAATAAAAAACCGCCGGGGTGGAAAGAAAATGCCCGGTTTTTTAACCCGTTCCGGGTAAAAAATACACAGCTTCCGGAACGGAAAGGCTTAAAGTACCCGCGATCCCCTTTTGAGAAACCCTTAGATAACGTTCTTTTTCTGCCATTTGCCGCTGATCCAGCGGGTAAGGTAAAAGGTTCCCCGGACAAGAAAATCAAGCCCCATAGCTATCCACACCCCCAGGGGGCCGAGGCCAAAAGCAAAGGTGATCAGGTAGGCAAAACTTACCCGGACGGTAAACATGGAAATTGCCGCGGTCCACATGACATACCGCACGTCTCCCGCGGCCCTGAGGGCATTGGGCAGGGCAAAACTGAAGATCCAGCCTATGATCATGGAAACACAGTGGACCCGGAGGAATGATTTTGCCATGTCATGGGCGGCGGGACTAAGCCGGAAAAGGCCGATCAGGGGTTCCAGAAAAATAAAGATTAGCCCGCTCAATATAAAGAGGGCGCCCCAGGCAAGCTTAAGAATCTTCCCCGTATTGCGCTTTGCCCCCCCGTAATCCCCCGCCCCAATACACTGGCCCACCACGGTCAAAAGGGCCATGCTAAAGGCATTCCCCGGCATAAAGGAAAAAGAATTAATGACCGAAGCAATGGCGTTCCCCGCAATAGCGGCGGTCCCAAAGCTGGTAAAGATCCGCTGGGTAAGGAGCCGCCCAATCTGGAACATGGATCCCTCCAGGCCGCTGGGGATTCCCACCTTCAGGATCCGGCCCGCCATGGAACGGTTGATCGCGGCCCGCGTAAAGCGGATCGAGACCGGCCCCTGGCTGCGGACCAGCATAAGCGTCAGTACCGCGGCGGCGATAATCCGGCTGAAAAGGGTGGCGATGGCCGCCCCCTCGGCGCCCATGCGAAGGCCGAAAAGAAAAAAGCTGTTCCCCGCAATGTTGGTACAGTTCACCATGAAAGCTATCCCCATGGGGACCCGGCTGTTCCCTGTAGCCCGGAACAGGGCCGCGCAGGCATTGTAAATCCCCAGGAAGGGATAGGACGCGGCGGTAATAAGAAAATAAACGGATGCCGGCGCCATTACTTCGTCCCCTACCGCGCCGTACAAAAAGCGGATAATAAAGCGCCGCCCCAGCATCACCGGAATCATCACGGCAAAGGCGGTCAGGGCCACCACATAGTACAGCTGCCGGGCGGCCATCCGGGAGCTGGACACGTCACCCCTGCCTATGTACTGGCTTACCACCACGGTTCCTCCGGTACAAAGGGCGATAAAGGCGATGATAAAAAAGTTGTTGATATTGTCGATGATATTAACGCCCGCGACCGCGGCCTCTCCCACCGTTCTGACCATGATTGTATCCGCCGCTCCCATGGTAACGGCAAGAACCTGTTCAATGATCAGCGGCCAGAGGAGGCGGAATACACTGCGGTTATCCCAGGTAGTCGTGGCTTTTGTCCCTAGGGGGCCACCCGTTTTCTGTCCCGGGGGAAAAGACTGGCTTCCTTAACATTGGCAAGCCCCAGAATCCGGGCGGTCAGCCGCTCGCAGCCTATGGCAAAGCCCCCGTGGGGCGGACAGCCGTAACGGAGCAGGGCCGCGTAGTTCTGCATATTTTCCAGCTTAAGGCCAAACCGGGGAAGCACTTCCACAAAGGCTTCGTAACTGTGCTGGCGGCGGCCGCCGGTGGTTATTTCCAGCCCCCGGAAAAGGGCGTCGAAACTCATGGTCCGGTTCGCGTCCGAGGGGTAGGCATAGAAGGGCCGGTAACGGCGGGGGAATTCGTTGACAAACACCAGATCGGTTCCGTATTCCGCCGCGGACCAGTCGCAGAGAAACCGTTCCGCCTCGGGGTTGATGTCGAATATCCGTTCGGTTTTCCGGCCCGCTGCCTTACCCGCGGCCTGGCCGCTGGCCTTAGCGGCTTGGCCGTTGGCCCATTCGTTCGCTGTTTTTACCGCGTCCTCGTAAGCGATAACCGGCGCTTTCGCCACCGCGGCGGCATCGGGAACGGAAGCCTTCCACAAAGCCAGATCCGCGGCGTTCTTCCGGGCCACTTCTTCAAAGATGCGGGCCAGCAGCTCCCGTTCCAGGTCTATCAGATCCTTTTCGGATTCGATAAAACCCATCTCCACATCCAGGGAAACATACTCGTTCAGGTGCCGGGGGGTATCGTGCTTTTCCGCCCGGTACGCGGGGGCCACCTCAAAGACCCGTTCCATGCCGCTGGCAACCATCGCTTCCTTGTAGAATTGGGGCGACTGGGCAAGGCATACTTTCCGGTCAAAGTATTCTACGGTAAAAAGTTCGGTGCCCCCTTCGGTACCGCCCCAGACCAGCTTGCTGGTTTTGATTTCCGTAAAGTCCCGGGAACGCAGGCAGGCGGAAAAAGCCTCGATAATCACCGCCTGGACATTAAAGATCGCCCGGATTTTGGGGTTCCGGACGCTGAGAAGCCGGTTGTCCAGGATCGTCTCAAGCCCCGTTTTGGCAATGTCGCCGTTTACCGGATAGGGAAGTTCCGGCATGGCCCGGCTTACCACGACAAGGGACGCGGCGCGGAGTTCCGCCCCGCCGGGGGCTTTTTCGTTCAGCGCGGGAATTCCCGAAACGGTAACCACCGATTCCAGGGTCAGGCCGTTTTCCCCTTCCGCGGCGGGCTTTTCGCCGGAAGCTTCGCTGTTTTTCAACAGGGAAGGTTCCGAAAAAACGATCTGCGCCATGCCGGACCGGTCCCGGAGGACCACAAAGGTAATGCCCCCCATATCCCGGATCCGGTGCACCCATCCGGAAACCGTTATGGTTTCGCCGGGCCTGTCCCGGGCCGCTTGGGAAATATCTCTCGCCAGTGTACGCATAGGTATAGTATAGCCGGATTATCCGGGAAAAGCTATACGACGGGGATTACCGGATTACCGGGGGATCCAGGGTGCAACTTCTTTTTCGGGGCAAAACCGGAAAGCGTGCTATCCTTAGGGTATCCCACGGGAGGGGATACCAATGGACACAAAAGAACGGGAAAAACTCATAGCGGGAGCCGTAGCG
>JAISDG010000009.1 GCA_031265015.1 Spirochaetaceae bacterium
TCAGGAGAAAATACAGAACGGCCTGGACGAAACCGAAAGCCGGGTTTCCCGGCGCAGTACGGAAATTGACGGCCGTTTTAACGAATGGCAGTCGGCGCTGGAACAAAAACTTGCCGCCCGGGGGGAAGAAGCGGAGGCGGAACGGCGCAGCCTGGAATTGTCCTTTAAGGACGAGCTCAACGTCCGGGTAGGGGAGCAGAGCGAGCGGATCCTTTCCGGTCTTGAGCGCCTGCGGATAGACGCGGCGGCTTTTGAAGAAAAAATACAGAACGGCCTGGACGAAACCGAAAGCCGGATTTCCCGGCTTTCCGCCAACCTGGAAGAAATACGGCGGGAACTTAAAGAATTTAATTCCCAAACCAGGCTTTTTGAAAAAACCGATGAACTTAAAACATCCCTGGAACGGAGCATGGAAGCCCTTAAGGGCGATATGGCGGGTATTGAGGAACGGCGGGCGGAAGCGTCCCAGCTGGAAACGGAGTTCATCAAAATCAGGCGGCTGGAAGACGAGGTTAACAGCAAGATGACCCGGTTCTTAAGCGAAAAGAACCATCTGGATATTATGGAAAAGGACTTTGACCGGCTGATTCAAACATCCCAGCGGGTGGAAGAACGGCTTAAGGAAGTTACCGGCGCGGACGATACGCTGCAGGGGATCCAGGTTGCCCTGCGGAAGCTGGAAGACGCTATTGTCGTCGCGGACGAAAAATACCAGCGCATTGAAAAGAAAAACCATATTCTGGAAGAAACCAACAGCAGCATTGAACGGAATTTCCAGATCATGGAAGAAACAGAAGCGGCCCTGCGAAAATGCCGGGAAAATATTGATAAGGCCGGCGCGGAAATTGATTCTTTCCGGCCGGCCATTGAAGAGCTGGCGGAGGCAAGCGAAAAAGCCCGGAATACCACCGAAAAGCTGGGCATGCTTGATACCGGCCTTAAAATCATAGAAGACCGGATTGAAAAAGTACAGGCCGCCCGGGAATGGCTTGCCAGGACGGAGACCCGGTTTGAAGAACTCCACCGGGATATTCAGGGAGAGTTAAAACTGATCGAAGCGGTGCTGAAGGACGAATCGAAAAAATCAAAAACCGGCAAGGGAGCGCCCGCTATCGCTGACCGGGAAAATGTAAAACGCCTTCGCCGTCAGGGATGGGAAGCGGAGGAAATAGCCAGGGCTCTTAAAATTTCCGTAGGAGAAGTGGAACTAATCCTGGATATGGGGATAAAGGACTAAAACATGAAACTTACCCGTAAATGGCTTCTTATCATGACCGCAGGCCTTGGTATCCTGCTTATTGTGTACAGTCTGGTACGGCATTTTTTTGACATAGGCTTAAGTGACCGGGCGGAAAAGTACATGATGGACGGCGTTATCATTGCCGCCCTGGGCCTGTTTATGTATAACCGGAAGCTTGCCAGGGACGAAAAGCAGGCAAAAGAAGCGGCGGAAGCCGCGGAAGCGGCACGGCAGGCGGAACCGGAACAGGACCTTTCCGAAGAAGATGAAACGCTGCCCCACTGGGAGCGGTATAAAAAAACAACCGCCGCGGAAGACGGCAGTTCCGGAGAAGAGGATTAGGAACCCTTAATAAAGCTGCAGACCTTCGCTGATGCTGCTGATAATTGCCTGCCGGGCTTTGGTATTTTGGGGCCAGTAATCGATCAGCAGGTTAAGAAAGTATCCTTCTTTGATTTTGCAGCTGAGGGTCAAAATATGGTAATCATCCTGGTCCCTGTCTACCAGATAATCCCTTAGTTCAAATACCGTATCGTTGATCGTAAGCTGCTGTGAATCGGTCATCCTGTACGATGTTTCGTCCTCCGGCTCCAGCATGTAGGCTTCAAAGTACTTCATATACGCCGCCATATCCGGCGCTCCCTCAATGGACCGCACGTCAAGATCAAAACCCAGATGGTTATCCTGCCTGTCGTCCTTCAGGTTGCCGAAGGAAATCAGCCACAGGTTGGCGTAACTGTATATGTCATACTCCCCGTACATAATGTCCATGGAAATATCGTCGGTGATGTCGCCCTTTTTTTCGCTGAAGTTTTCTTCGTTTACTTCATAGAGCCACCAGTTATTGGGGATCGCATAGGAGACGCCCAAAAAATCATTGTAATACCGGGTTTCTTTATCCAGCTTAACCGCATTTGCCGTCCGGCCGGAATTATCCTCCCCGCCGCCAATACCCAAAATGCTTAAAGCTTCGTTAAACGCCTTTTTACAACCCGAAAGGCCCGAAAGAACAAAAACACATACCAAAAGAGACAGAACAAGTTTCTTCATCAATATAAACTCCTGAAAATTAGCTCCCTGAATGGGCGTTGATCTTACTTTACCGGAATTATCTGGATTTTTCAATACCGCACCGGCGGCAGTGTTCTTTGATGATGCAGCGGGAACAGAACGGGCTGACGGGGCGGCAAAGGTTCTGTCCGTAGAGGACCAGGAGGGAATTGATCGTTTTCCAGAATTTCCGGGGCAGGATCTTGCGAAGGATCATTTCCGTTTCCTCCGGAGTACGGGAAACAAGCCAGCCGGTCCTGTTGGATATCCGGTGGACATGGACGTCTACGCAGATGCCGTCCTTATTGTAGGCTTCGGTGATTACCAGGTTTGCCGTTTTTCTTCCCACCCCGGGAAGCTCCAGCAGGGTATCCAGGTCATCGGGTACTTTGCCGCCGTAGGTGTCCATAAGGATCCGGGCGATTTTGTGAAGGTTCGCCGCCTTGGTCCGGTAAAAGCCCGCGGGATAGATAAGCTTTTCCGTTTCTCCGGCAGAAAGCTTAAGCAATGCCTGGGGCGACGGGGCCTGGGCCAGCAGGGCCCTGGAGGCGCTCAGCGTTACCTCGTCTTTGGTACGCAGGGAAATGATCGTGGAAGCCAGTACGGCCCAGGGATCCTTTTTGTATCGTTCCGCCACGGTGGTGACCGAGGGATCTTCCGCCCCCTGTTTTTGCAGATCCCGCCGCCACTTTTTAAGGGCCCCCAGGATTGCTTCCCATTCGGGACTTTTTGCGGTTTCCCCTTCTTCTTTAAGGATACACTTACTCCTCCGCGTAAACGATTTCCACTCCGCTCTGCTGGAGCAGGGCTTCCCACTGGGCGTTAAGTTTCTGGTCGGTGATAAGGATATGGATCTGGGAAAAGGGGCATATTTTGTAGAACGCCGGCCGGTCAAATTTGGTGTTGTCACAGAGGAGTATTACTTCCCGGGAAACGGACATCATCTTTTTACGGATCTCCGCTTCGTCATCTGAATAATCCATCGCGCCATGACTTATCCACATACCGGTACACGAAAAAAACAGCTTGGCCCCCCAATAGTTTGTTACGTTGGTTTCCGCCTGGTTTCCCACCATGGACAGGGACGGCTTGCGGAGCCTTCCTGAAATACCGTATACCGTCACGTTGTCCAGCAGGGCCAGGTCCGTTATGGCCCGAATACCGTTGGTAATCACCGTCATACTTTTTTTATCCGAAAGGAAATTGGTCAACTCCTTGGTAGTGGAGGACGAATCCATAAAAATTGTATCCTGATCGGCAATAAACCGGGCGGCGGCTTTGGCGATCCTTTGCTTGGCTTCTTTTTGTTCAATTTCCCGGACCATCAGGGGTATTTCTTCCGTAACCCCCTCAATGAGCACCGCGCCCCCATAGGTACGCTTGACCAGCCCCTGTTGTTCCAGTTTTTCCAGGTCCCGCCGTATACTGGCGGTACTGGTATCAAACCTGACCGAGAGGGCAACGATGCTGACCGCCTTTTCCCTGTACAGGATATCCCGGATAGCGTTTTGCCGTTCCAGCGTTAGCATTGGGCTTCTCCTAATGTACCAGTGTAATGCAAGGTTTTGTTAAATTCAAGGCATCGCGTTGCGCCATAATTTTTCTAAGTGAAAAGGGGGTGGTGCGCCAAAATAAAAAGGATCCGTGACGGGGGGCCCGAGGTTGGCCCTGCTAATACCCGGAGGAGTGGAGACTTAGATTTCTCCGCCTCTCCACTTCCCCGCTATTTTTTATTTTTTACTTTACGGAAATCCAACTTGTCTTAACAATAGCCTGTCCCGGAGGGGTTAAAATCCAGGCAAGAAAATCGGTGGTTTCTTTGTTAAGCCTTCTGCCCTTTTTGGTAAGGAGGAGGAAGGGCCGGGCGATTTTGTAAGTACGGTTTACGACATTCGCGGTGGAAGCCGTAACGCCGTCTACGTTCAGGGTCTTAACGGAATTGTCCACAGAACCAAGGGATATATATCCAATCGCGTCGGCGTTACGGGAAATTTCGGCCTTCACCGCGCCGGTTCCGTCAAATTCCACCGCGCCCCGTACCAGCTTGTCCTGGAATTTGACAATTTCCTCAAAGGCGCCCCGGGTTCCCGAACCGGGCTCCCGGGAGACCACGGCGATCCTGCCGGCCCTGCCTCCGATCTGGTTCCAGTTGGTAACCGATCCGGTATAAATATCCCGAATCTGTTCAAGGCTCAGATTGGAAACGGGATTTCCGGAGTTGACGATTACCGCGATGCCGTCGATGGCGATAAGATGTACGTCAATGCCGGTGCCGATCTCCGCCGGGCTCAGTTCCCGGCTGGACATTCCGATTTCGGCGGTTTCCGCGGGAACCGCCTTGATGCCGTCACCGGAGCCGGTGGCGCTGATGTTAAATTTAACATTGGGCCGTACTTTGGCGTATTCGGCGATTAACAGTTCCATCAGGGGACTTACCGAGGTTGAACCCGCCGCCGTAACGGTATAGGCCGTGTTGTTCTGTCTTCTCTGACCAAAAACAGAAACCAGGACCGCCGTAGCCAGAAGGAAAACGATAGCTAATTTCTTCATAAATGCCGCTCCTTGAATATTGGATGTGGTCAATGTACCGGTACACTGTTAAGGGGCTATGAATAAAATGTTAAAATTGGGTTAATTAAACGGGTTCAAACGGGGCCTTTTCTCAAGAACCTGACAAGTTGTTCCGGACTTGTTCCGGCAATTTCCCTGCCCGGATCCGCTTCGTATCCATGGCGCAGATAAAAGAGCCGGCACTCGGCGGGTTTTCCAAAGATGTCTTCTACCGCCCTTTTATATAGAGCCAGCTGACCAATGTGGCGGGTAATGTCTTCGTTCCTGTCGGTTTTAAAATCAACCACATAGAAAACACCGCCGTGTTCAAATAACAGATCTATTCTTCCCGAGACGATCACGGCCTTTTCTGTTCCCTCTCCGCAGTCTACCGCGGTCAGCACGGGATATTCCGTCCGTAAGAAAGGCGCGGCCAGGGCTTTACGGCCCAAGCCGGAACCGAAAAATCCCTCTACCATGAGAGAAGCGGCCTCTTTTACGGCGGCGGCTTTTTTTTCATCGCCGATAACCGCGGCAAACCGGGGAGGGATACGGGGCGCTTGACCGTTAAAGCGGGACTCGATAAATCCGTGTACAATAATGCCGAAGTCTTCGGCGGAAAGGTCCCCGAATTCCGGTTCCCTGGAATCCAGGGACATGCCCGGAATTTTCCCGGCCGGCAGTACGGGTTCCGGTTCGGCAAAATCAAACTCGCCCTGCGCCGGTGTACCGGCGGGTTTTGTCCCGGCCGGAAGGGCGGGCTTCGCCGCGGCGGGAACATGGACAGGTTTCTCCCCGGCCAGCTCTCTCTCCGTCCCGGGAATCTTAAGACTGCCGGCCGCCACAATGCCGGGCGCACGGTGATGGGGAGGAAAGCCGGGCATGGCGGCATAGTCCGGCCGCATCCGGAAGGCCGCTTCTTTCATGCCCAGAGAGCCATCGTTTGTTCCTCCGCCCAGACGCCGCGCCAGATTCTGTATTACCCCGTAATCAAAATTATAGATCGGCTCAACAGAATAAAGAGAATTGTCCAGTTCAAGTTTCGGCAAAATCCGCAGAAAACTGATCGAAGCCAGATCTCTTCTGCTCCGGTACTGTTCATACCGCTCCACAATAAATTCTTCATAACTGCCGAAAGTGCCGGGGTTAAGCTGGGCCTGTTCCGTA
>JAISDG010000015.1 GCA_031265015.1 Spirochaetaceae bacterium
TCCCTTAATTCCACTTTTGCCATGCCGCACCCCCATACCGGAACTTTTTACTTTGCAGGACCTGAACGTAATTAAGTTTAGAAGGGGTGGAAGGATTTGTCAAGAAAACGGGAGATAAAGGGTTTAATACCGCAGGGAAATGACCTGTCCGGGCAACGAAGACTTTTAAACCGCATGGGATTTGCTACAGGTCGTTTAAGCCCGCGTCCACCAGGCCGGTAAGGGTATCCACCGCGGCTTGTTCGTCTTCTCCCCGGGCGCTGATCTCGATGCGGGTTCCCTTGGTAAGCATCATGGCCATTACCAGGGCTATGGATTTGGCGGAACAGTTTTTGACGGGCTTGTCTTCGCCGTCAAGCTTGGTAATGGTTATATCGGAACTGAACTTCTTTGCTTCCCGGACAAAAAAAGATCCCGGCCTGGCATGGAGGCCCGATTTATTGATGATAACTGTCTTTTTGGCGTACATACGCTCCTCCCTTACTGTACAATGAGTCTTTCCATTTCCGTCTTCAGCAGATCCTCTATCTGGGGAGCGGTGGAAAGAAGCCGCAGTTTATCCGCCAGTTCCCGGGCCATGGTCATGGTAAGCCTGGTAATGATCCGCTTTACTCCGGGTACATTGGAAGCGGCCATGCTGAATTTTTTAATTCCCATGCCGATAAAAGCCATCACCGCCATGGGATCTCCCCCCATTTCGCCGCAGATACTCAAGCTCTTTCCTTCCTTTTCAAACACCCGGGCAGCGTTATGGATAAGCCTGAACATGGCGGGGTGATAGCTCTGGTAATAGGCCGCCACATTCGGATTAAGCCGGTCCACCGCCATAAGGTACTGGCACAGATCGTTGGTTCCGATACTGGCAAAATCAACTTCATGAACAACCAGGTCCGCCATTACCGCCATCGCGGGGATCTCTATCATAATACCCACGCTCATGTTTTTATTAAAGGGAACGCCTTCACTTTCCAGTTCCGCCCGGCATTCTTCAAGGTAGTACTTTGCCTGGTGGAGATCTTCCAGGCTTCCCACCATGGGAAACATCAAAGCCAGGCTGCCGCAGCTGCTGGCCCGCAGAGCGGCCCGGAGCTGGGTTTTAAAAACGTCGGTTTTCTGGAAACAAAGCCGCAGGGCCCGGCATCCCAAAAAAGGGTTGTCCTCTTCCGGCAGATCCATGCTTTCAAAGGTCTTATCTCCTCCTATATCAAGGGTACGAAGAATTACCTGCCTGGTGCCGTAAACTTCCACCGCCTTTTTATAAACCTGGAACTGCTGATTCTCGCCGGGCAGGCTCTTGCCCTGCATAAAAAGGAACTCGCTGCGAAAGAGGCCCACCCCGCCGGTAAAGGCCGACGCTTCCAGCTCTTCATCGCTGACCGAGCCGATGTTTAAAAACACGTCTATGGGGATTCCGTCCGCCATCACCGGATCTACGGAACGGAATTCCCGTATTTCTTCCGCGGCCCGGTTATACTCCGCCTGTTTTTTCAGATAAGCGGCCTGTTCCGCTTCGCCGGGTTCCAGAATCACGCTGCCGTCCAGGGCGTCCACCACGGCGATCATGCCGTCCCGGACGGAGTTCATGATGCCGGTAATGCCCAGGAGCGCGGGTATTTCATAACTGCGGGCAATAATGGCCGAATGGGACGTATTGCCGCCGGTTTCCGTAACAATGGCCAGGACATTGTTACGGTTTAAGGTGGCGGTATCCGAAGGCAAAAGGTCGTGGGCAAAAATAACCGCGGGAAAATCCAGCTCGGAAAGATTTTTCTGTTCTACCCCCACCCAGACGCGGAGGATACGGTTCTTGACATCCCGGAAATCGGCGCAGCGTTCCCGCATGATGTCGTCATCCATTTCGGAAAAAATGTGCACGTATTTTTCATAGACCTGTTCAACGGCATAGCCGCCGTCATAGGACTCTTCATTAATCAGTTTAAGTATTTCTTCTATAATGGCAACGTCGGTAAGTATATCTTCATGGGCTTCAAAGATTCCCGCCTTGCCGGGATCTTCTTCCGCCATTTTTTCCTGCAGCTCCCGTAATTCCGCCGAGGCCTTCTTAACGGCTTCGTTAAACCGGGCGTTGTGTTCCGCCTTTTCGGCGCCGCCGATATAGCTTTCGCCGATCTTTATTTTAAAGGGCGCGTAGACAAAAGAACGCCCGACAGCTATTCCCCTGGAAACGGGCAAACCCTGAAAAACCATATCCACTCCTCTGCGGGATTCGTTTGAAAAACAAAGGGTTCCCGCGGCGGACCGCGGGAACCTTAGTCGATTGAAACTCTGAAAACCAAAGGTTTTCAGACCTTCACTTTAAACAAAGAGCGCGTCCTGGAGCCTGCGGAGCTGAACCATAAGGGTATTTTCGTCCAGCTTAACATCGGCATAGGTAACAAGTTCGCCTTTTTTTACATCCCTCAGCATTTCGGTGTTTTTGTTTACCAGACCCATGGGAAGCACGTTCTTTTCCTTTGCATCCTTGGCGGAGATAAAAGTGCCCCGGATGGTAAAGCCGCCTATTCCGTCAAGCTTCTCCCCGGCTTTCAGATCCCGTTTTGCAATGGTCCCCGTTTCGGCCACCAGTCCTGCCCTGGGGACAATGCCGGGCACATGGTCAATGCAGGCCTTGGCCACCGTCAGGGGGGTTTCCAGGCTGGTTAAATGGTAGGGCCGGTACAGCACGTAGTTGGGACCGCTGCCCATGCTTAAGTACGCAAGCTCGTGGTTAATGCAGGGAAGCTTTGACGCGATGATGATAAACACTCCCGGAGCCACGCCGTTGATGTATTCCACGGTTCTGTAGCTGGACAGGATCCCCCCCCGGCCTTCGCTTTTAAGAGAAAGGAGATCCGGCAGTTCCTTAACCTGGCCCGCCGCGCCGTGGGCTCCCATCACATCGGGAAGAAAACCGGTGGCATTGGCCATGGCGGTCATTTCCACCATGGTTTTGGTCCCGTCCTTAAAGGCGCAGATCATCTTGGCGCTGGCGCCCTTGCGCTTTGCCTCTTCCGCCACGGTTTCCGGGGTGCAGTCGTAATCAATGACGTTATTTTTGCCCTTGCCGATTACCCGGATTTCAAAACCCAGGGCGTCGGCAAAGTCGTAAAGCTCCAGCACCGCTCCGGGTTCATCTCCGGCGCTGCCCGAATAGATAACCCCCGCGTTAGTTGCCATTTTATACAGTATGTGGCCTATGCACACATCGGTTTCTACATTGAGCATGACAATGTGCTTTTTGTTGTTGATTGCGTCCATGGCGACTTTGGCGCCTATTTCGGGAACGCCCGTAGCGTCCACCGCGCAGTGGATGGCGCCGCACTTGGTGGCCAGCTCATTATTGGCGGTGACTACGAATTTACCCGCGGCCAGGAGTTTATTCCCCTCTTCAACGGTTTCGGCCCCGGCAAAGTCCTTTCCTTCGGTTAGACCCGCTTCCCTGTAGGCGTTTTTTGCGTTATCCAGGACCACATCCACCACCACCGCCGGCCTCATGCCCTTCATGGACATCACCTGGCTGACCATTCCTCTGCCCATCTGACCGGCGCCGACAATACCGACATAAATGGGGGTTCCCCGTTTTTCCAGCTCCGCAAGCTTGTAATTCGTTCCTACCATTTTACCAACATCCTTCAGTTCTTAAAATAAATCTCAAAGGGCGAACCGGGTTTGATCTCCGGCATGCCGTTTCCCTTGAGCACAATGTGGCCGTCCAGCTCCGCTTTATCCGCTCCGGTAAAGACAAAGGTACAATGGCCCATCTTTCCCAGGGTATAGTTGGCTTCCGAACCGACCGCGGTAACGGCATACCGCTTGTTCCCAAGCGCCACCTCGTCCCCGGGCTTTACATCCCGGGGAAGCGCGGCGGCGGTGTGCAGGGCGGAAAGCTCCGCAAGTTCATCGGGGGCGTTTTCGTTAAAAACCACCACCATACCCTGTTCAAAAATCTCGTTGTAGGTTTCACCCAGTTTCGTAACCGTGGTTTTGTAGTCCATCTTTCCGCCCTTTTGCTTTATTTAATAAAGCCCAAAGCTGAAGAGATAGGCGATAACCACCGCCGCCGGTCCCGTAATAAGACGGGAAAACAAAACCGCGGGAACGCCGGCGTTGATCGTCTCCGGTTCCGCTTCTCCCAGGGCCAGGCCTACGGGAACAAAGTCGCCGCCAACCTGGGCGTCAATGGCAAAAAGCGCGGGCAAAGCCATGGAAGGCTTAATGCCCCCCGCGGCAATCTGTTCACCCACCAGGACGCCGACAATTTGGGCGATAACCGCTCCGGGGCCGATAATGGGGGAAATAACCGGAATGGCGCAGATAATGCTTACCACCAGCATCCCCGGAAGGGAGCCCGCCAGGGGCGCTATGTTATCGGCGATAATTTTCCCCAGGCCGGTACCGTTGATAATACCGACGATCATGGACACGAAGGCCATAAAGGGCAGAATGTGCCGGACCACCATGTCAATGGTATCCCGTCCCGCCTGGAAGAATTTGCCAACCACCGCGCCGACCGCTTTCCCCACCCGGGCCAGGGCGCCGTAACCCTGGTTTGATGTATCCGCCGGCGCTGACGACGAAGCTTCCGGTACGCCGCTTTGGGTAACCGCTTCGCTTCCGTCCGCATAGGTTAGGTTTTCAAACTTGACGCCGGAAACATAGATGTCTTCGGTTATGAATTTGGCAAGAGGACCGGAAGGACCGGTAGCCATCAGGTTAACCGTGGGAATCCGCTTTTTGGGATACACCCCGCAGCGGGCCGTTCCGCCGCAGTCAATGATGACAACGGCAATCTGATTTTCGGGAATACCGGTGGTAAAGCCGTCCGCCGCCTGGGCGCCGGTCATTTCGGCTATTTTCCTGGTTATCTCGTCAATGCCGCCGCCGGTTACCGATACAATCTTGTTCTTTTGATCCGTAGGCTGAATGACCAGGGGGCCGCCCCAGCCGCCGCGGCCGGCGGATATTTTTATGGTCTTGTACGCCATCTTATGCCCCCTTCTTTTTCATAAAGAGCTGCGTGAGCCGTTCGGTTAAAAGCCCCCGGAGAAGGATCACGATAACGCCCACCAGGAAGTACCGGATAGCCAGGGGTCCCAGGCTGTATCCAAGCTTGGTAAGACCATTGGCAATGCCCAGGTACACAAAGAGTTCCCCCGGATTGGCATGGGGGAAAATCCCCGTGATGGGATGGCAGAAGGAAACTGCCGCGTCATAAAAAGCCGGTTTGTATTTTTCATCCAGGAAGCGGCCAAAAGTATACGCCATGGGGTTACACAGAATAAACATGGACACCACCGGAAGTACCGTGTAGCGGAGCAGCCAGAATTTACTGCATCCCCTGGCAAAACCGTCCACCCGTTCCTGTCCTATAATTGCAATCAGGGCATTGACAAAAGTGATAAGTACCACCAGGGTAGGCACAATACCGGTGACCAGCCCCATGAAGTTCTGCCCCCCAAGGTTGAAGAGATTGATAAACCACTCCGCCGCCCTGGCAAGCGCTCCTAATACGTTTTCCATCTTCGATCCTCCATTTTATTCAGGTCCCCTTTCCGCTTTTGCCGCCGCTCCTCCTTACAAGCGTCTTGTTTTAACGGATCCGGAACCGTATTCGAAGGCCGCGCCATACGGCGGGCCCGGGAATCCTGTTACCTCCTGCTAGTTCTCTTCCGCTTCCGGCAGATCGCGGGGGTCCGCCTCCGGCGGTTCAGGGCTTTCCGGTAACTCGCGGGCTTCCGTCTTCCACGCGTCTTCCTGTTCCGCGGCCATCGCGGCCGCCTGTTTTCTTACATACCGGTCCACCGCCTCCACAGCCTGAATCAGGGCGCCCTTCTTTTTGCTCAGCTCATCAGGATCATAGGGATGCCGCTTCCGGCGCCACTTCATTTCTTTGGCGTCCCGTTCAACGCCGATGCGCCGGAGTTCTTCGAGGGACAGTCCGGTATACTTTTTTACTTCGTTAAAACGGGCAAAAATCGTATAGCCCCTCATGCTTTGAACGCTTATGATCCTGTCTTCCCGGGCATTGTACACCAGGATAAGCAGCTCACCGGGTTTGAAGAGTCCCCGCCGCTGCCCCATACCCAGAATCCGGCCCTTCCCCCGCCATTTTCGGACGGCCTTCTGGTACTGCCGTACCTGGAAGTATCCCATCAGCATTTGAAGGGCCAAAAGCGAAAAAATAACCAGAAAAACAAGTTCCCGCTGTCCGATGGTAAGCCTCCCCGAGTGTCTTACAATACACCGGGTTTTTTCATCTGTCAAGTTTTTTCTGAAAAAATTTTAAAAAGTATAAATTTTTTTACAAATGTAAAAAATAAAGCGGTTTAACTGTTAAGTATTAAAGCGGCGGTAGCCTCGTCGGTAAAAATATCGGTGACCAGCTTTCCCCTTAACGCAGCCCGAATGGCCCTGACCTTTGGTTTTCCACAGGCGATACCGACGCGCTGGGGAACGGCAAGAAAATCCTTTGGGTCAATGCCGACGATGCGCCGGTTGGCGGGAATATTCATATACCGGCCGTGCTCGTCATAATGATAACCGCAGAGGTCGCAGCAGGATCCGGTATTGTATATCTCAAAGGCTTCCTCGGGAGAAACAAAGCCCGCCCGGACCAGGCCGCTTTCTCTTGGGTCGTCGGAACTGATCCCCACCAGGGCTATGTCAAGGTGTTTGGTTCTCTCGTAGGTTTCCCGTATTCTTTTTTCGGAAAGCAGGGATTTTCGCAGGTCCTCGCTTTGAACAATAAGGGGCGCCAGCAGGCTAAAGTACCGGGACCGCAGTTTGGAAGCAAGCAGCCGGGCCAATTCCGAACCATCGGGAAAGACCGCCGAGCCGCCGAGCCCTCCCATGAGCTGAATGACTTCGCCGTCGCTGATGGGGGATTGAGCAAGCTCCCGGATCATGCGGTACAGGGAATTACCCCAGGAAAGACCGATATGGATGTGATCCCGCAGCAGGGAGGCAAAAAACAGCGCCGCATGGTAACAGGTCTTGGTCAGGGTTAAGGCTTCGTCCTTTTCGTTGGGAATCACGGAAGCCGATTTTAATCCGTAACGCTCTACCAGCTGCCTGCTCAGGGGCGAAGAAAAAGGGGAACTGCCGTTAAGCCGTATCTCGACAATGCCCTTTTCCTTACATTCCTTGAGTATCGACGCTACCGTGGGCCGTGAAATTTTATACGCCTTGGCTATTTCCGACTTTGGCATTTCATCGATATAATAGCTTTTTGCTATGGAAAGCAAAAAATCAAGGGTTTTGTTCATGCGCCGTTCCTGAAGATCCCTTTTTTAGCATACTTTAAAAAATATCATAAAAAAGGAGGGGTGTAAATGCGGCTTTATTTTACCGCCGCGTAATCCCCTTTTACAAGCCTCTTTTTTTTAGTATGATTAAAGGCAATGAGCAAGGCTTCAAAGGGATTTCAGGTTAATCAAAAGATAGTTTACCCCAGCCAGGGCGTGGGAATTATCCAGGCCATTGAAAAGAAAGTTTTCAAGACCGAAAAGATCCCTTACTATCGTATTTATCTGGAAGTTACCGATATGACCATTATGGTGCCGGTAGAGAGGGCCGAAGGGCTTGGGATTAGGGCCATTGTGCCCAAGGACGAGGCGCTGCGGGCGCTGGAACTGATAGCCGAAGACTACGAGCCCATCCCGTCGGACTGGAAGCTCCGGTATCAAATGAATCTGGATCTGCTTAAAAAGGGCAGCGTTTCCGACATTGCCGCCATCGTCAGATCGTTGTATCACCGGAGTAAAGTCAAGGAGCTTCCCATCCTGGAGCGGAAACTGTACGATTCAGCGCTGAAACTGCTCGAGGATGAAATTTCCTTTTCCCTGAGGAAGCCCCGGGAAGAAGTGGAAGAGTTGATCTTTAACCGGCTGGAATCCAAATAGTCTCCGCCATGAGTTCCGTTATTGCCGCAATTATTACCGCCGCCGGTTCTTCAAGCCGCATCGGAGTCAAAAAGGAATACCGCCTGGTGGGGGACAAGACCGACATGGAAGGGCGGCCCCTGACAGTTCTGGGCAAGGCCGCCCTGGCTTTTGCCGCCTGCTCCCGGATCAATACGGTGGTGATCACCGTTCCCCGGGTTCCCCATGTGGGGGAATTTGCCGCCCGGGACAGCCTGCCCGCCCGGCTTTTAAAGAACCGGGCCAAACCCCACTTTCTCTTTGTTACCGGCGGGCCTACCCGGCGCAGTTCGGTCCATCATGCCCTTTCCCTTTTAGAAGGGTACCATCCCGATTATGTGCTGATCCACGACGGCGCCCGCCCCTGGGTGGAGCCGGCCCTGATAGACCGGGTTATCGACGCGACGCTGAAACACCAGGCGGCTATTCCCCTGCTCCCCCTGACCGATACTCCCAAGGAAATAGACGATGCGGGTTTTGTCAAGCGCCACCTCCGCCGGGTGCTGGTCGGAAACGCCCAAACCCCCCAGGGTTTTGCCTTTCCCCGGATACTGCGGGCCCATGAACAGGCTGCGGAGCGGGAACACGCGGAGGGCTGGATGTATACCGATGACGCCGAAGTCTGGGGCGAATTTGAGGGGACCGTTTACGCGGTTCCCGGTTCCCCCCTGAACAGGAAAATCACCTTTCCCGAAGATTTGGAAATTCTGGTTAAGAACGGGGACAACGGGGGGTCATGAAAACAAGCGTCGGGATAGGGCGTGACCTTCACCGGCTTGTTCCGGGAAGACCCTTCCTGCTGGCGGGAATCCGGCTTCCCTTTGAAAAAGGGGAAGCCGGCCATTCCGACGGCGATGTCCTGGCCCACGCGGTAAGCGACGCCCTTCTCGGCGCCGCGGCCCTGGGGGACATCGGCGAACTGTTTCCCCCTTCGGACCCCGCCTGGAAAGACGCGGATTCCATGGCCCTGCTGCGGCAGGCCTGGAACCGGGTCAGGGCCGCGGGCTGGCGGCTTGAAAACCTGGACTGCGTGGTGATCTGCGAAGCGCCAAAAATTCTTCCCTGGCGGGAACAGATCCGCGCCGCCCTGGCCGGGGCCCTGGGTGTTGACGCCGCGGCGGTATTTGTTAAAGGCAAAACCGCCGAAGGCCTGGACGCCGCCGGCCAGGGCCTGGCGGTAGAAGCGGAAGCGGTGTGCCTGCTGGGCAGGGACTTGTAAAGCAAAACC
>JAISDG010000038.1 GCA_031265015.1 Spirochaetaceae bacterium
AAAATAAACGACTGGCGCGCCGGTTTCCTTGACGCCGCGGTGTATACGGGCAGGCCCTTTGATTTGGAATACTTTCTTAACCCCATACCCCAGTATTTTATCCAGTACTTCAAGGCTACTCCGGGCCGGCCCTGGGCCACCGAATCAAACGAGAACAATCTTCTGGGCCTTTTCTGGGATATCAACAAGGAATCCTGGGACGCGTACGCCCAGGTTCTGGTGGACGATTTCAGCCTTGGCTTTCTGCGTTTTCTCTACGACGGTTTCTCCCGGAACCCCTGGAAGGCGGCCTGGGCTCTGGGGGGCAGAATCAACACCTCCCTGGGGCGTTTCGGTTTTCACCATGGCGGGGCGCTTAAATATACCTTTGAGCCCATCGGGGTTAACGGCGACGGAAAATACGCAAACGATCCCGCCGCCACCGCCTACGGCTATACCTATTACCCCGAAACCAGGTACTTTGACGGGGACGAGACGGTAAACCTCCTTATCCAGGACACCATGGTGGGGTACAAACACGGGGAAAACAACCTGGCCTTTCAGGTGGATTACCAGAACAGGTTTTCCGGTTTCCTGGTTACCGCCGAGCTGGAACTGATCCTGGCGGGAAACAATTCCCCCGCCAATCCCTGGCACGATTACGACAAGCGTTCCTCCATGTACGATGACGGGAGATACGGCAGCCAGCTTTTTAACGACGGGCAGATCGAAACAACCCTGGAATTCCGCATCAATGTTTCCCGCCGGTTCGGCCCCGTATCGGCCTACGCGGCCATGGCTTTGGGAGGCCGTTTTAACAAACTGGAACTGGTTCCCCCGGATCCGGATCCCTATGGGGGCGCAAGCCGGACCGTGGATAACGATATCTGGATCTGGAAAGCTTCGAACAGTCACGAGCTCATCTTTCGTTTTTCCGCGGGGTTCAGGTATACCCTGCCGGTACTGTAACCATGAAAACCGCCAAAACCCTTTTTGTACTGCTGTTTCTCCTTTCAGGCGTCCTGTGCCGGGGTGAGTATTTTTATCAGGATGATCCCGAAATCGCGGCCCTGGAACATATCGGCCGGCGGATGAAAAAAGTCCTGCCCTTTTCTTCTTTTCCCGTCCACGGCGGCGATATCCTGGATTACGCGGATTCCCTGCTTTCCGATCCCGCATCGGCATCCCTGAATGAAACGGAACGGGCCATGCTGGAAGACATTGCCGCGGCCCTTGAAGAACAGCGGGACCGTGAAATCCTCCTTAAGGGGGGGATGGCCCTGGCCTACGAACAGCGCCTAAGCACCGGCCCCTTTACCATCGACGGGGAAGAAACTCCCAACGGGGAAGATTTCCGCCGGGCCTTCCAGAATTTTTCTCCGGTTCTGCGGCTGGACGCGGGGATCGGCGTCTTCGACGGCCCCTGGGTCGCGGGGAGGATCGACATAGCCCCCGCCTGGGATAACGACTTTTCTCCCCTTTCAAATTTTTTTACGGAAGTTAACATTACCTACGACATCCTCAAGCGGGGTGTCTTTGCCTGGAACGGCAGGTATCTTAACTTCTTTCTGGGCCGGGATACGGTTCACTGGGGCAATCCCGCGGGCTCTACCCTCTATCCTTCGGCCCTGCTCCCCTACCTGGACAGTGTCCGGCTCAACGTCCCCCTGGGGCCTTTCAGCTTTGACTACATGCTTGCTTCGATTATGCCCAAAAAAGCCGGTCACGATGTGGACAGCGCGGTGGAAAGGGACTATCCCAATAAACCGGTTACCGGTCCTCATTCCGGCCCCCTGGGGGATCACTTCGGCTTTGTCAACAACCAGCCCGACGAAAGTCCCTCTGTTATCCTCCTGGCGGGCCACCGCTTTCAGTGGAACTTTGGCCGCCTCAAGGCGGGGATCGGGGGTACGGTGGTCTATGCCCGGAGCAACAACGAATTCCTCATCACCGATATGCTTCCCATTATGATCTACCACAACGCCGATTCGGTTCCCAATAATCTTACCATGATCCTGGACGCCCAGTGGACGATCCTCTCCGGCCTAAGCCTTTCCGCAATGCTGGGTTTTGACGACATCAGCGCCCGGACTTTCGGCATCCCCGACGGGGATGTTCCCACCATTCCCGCGGGAGTACTGCAGCTTGAATACAGCAGGGCCGGCGGCGCCCTTTCCCAGTACTATATGCTGGAGGGGGGATATACCCATTATCTGTGGGGAAACTTTGGCTATACCGACAATCCCGAAACATGGTACGGCGTATACCTGGCCCGGGGCATTTACCGCTATGCCCCCAATAAAGAGGCCGTCCTTCTGCCCCTGACCAGCCCCTATGGTCCCGGCGCCCTGTGGGGAAAGCTAAAAACGGCTTTTCATTTTCCCCGCAGAAACATCAGCGCCGGGGCGGAGCTGCTCTTCCTGGCCAAAAATTCGGGGGCAAATTTGGTAGATACCCCGTACAGGGTGGACGAAGGCATTAGGGGCTACGACCGCTGGTTCCTGGCCCTGGATGTCCCCCTGGCCTATACCTGGAAAAGCCTGGAATTCTCCTTCAGTCCCGCCCTGCTGTGGGGTTCCGGCGGACACGCCCTGGAATGTACCCTGGGGTTAAAGTGGACGCTGGAAGGCGGCGCCTACCTGAGCGTCCCCCGCTTCGGGTCCCGGTCCCGGGAGTAGCGCCGGAATCAGGCTCCCCGCGCTAAAGTCCGGGTTTTTATGTAATTGACGTAGTTCTCAAAGGAAATATCCCTGTTTCCGGCGATTAAAAACCCCGAATTAAAGTTGCTTTCGGCGCTCCGCACCCAGCGGACCTCCACCTTCATTTCAAAGGGATCCATGCCGGAGGCCGTCTCGGGTTTTATCTGCATCACATAATTTTCACCCGTCTTGATGATAATGTAGGTCCTGCTTTCCATGCAGAACCCGCCGCGGTTGACATTCCGCAGCACCGCCTCGCCCTCAAAGCCGTTAATGGATACCTTGGCTATGCAGGTATAGCGGGGATCCCGGGGGGTTTCTCCGGGAACCGCTACGGTCTTTTGCTTTGTCCTGAAAAACATGTTCCTCCCTCGCTTCGGAGTCCGGTTTCTCAACGTTTTGAAACCCGCCCCTATGACTATACGGCATCTTCCGGAGGCGCCAGGTAGCGCCCCTCGGCGATCTTCTGGGCAACGTCCAGGGAACCGGCGATCTTTTGACTTGCCCCCTGGACGTCAAGGATGCTGTCGGTTACGTCCTGGGATATGTTTTTAAGATTCTCCACCACCTGGTGAATCGCGTTGCTTTCTTTCTGGATCTCGTCGGAACCGGTACGGACCTGCTCGGTTGTCTCCCGAAGGCTGGCAAGGGCTTCGAGTACCCGGGCACCGTTTGAAGCCTGGGCTTCCACCGCGGCGCTTACCGTCTCAAAGGAAGCCTGCATGTCGGTTACTTCGGCAAACATGCTGCCCAGGGTTTCAACGGTACCGCCGGACACCTGCCGCATTTTTTCGATCCCCCCAGCCATGTTTTTTATCTCCTCCGATATGGACGCCGATTCCTTGTTCGACAATTCCGCCAGGCTCCGCACTTCCCCGGCAACCACCGCAAAGCCCCTGCCCGATTCCCCCGCGTGGGCCGCCTCTATGGCCGCGTTCATGGCCAGAATGTTCGTCTGGGCGGCGATATTTACCAGGGCGGCATTGGCCTTTTCCAGAAACGCCGACTGATCCGCAATCCGGGCAAGCTCCCCGGTCAGGCCGTCCAGCAGTTTCCGCCCCGCTTCGGAGGATTTAACCAGGCTGCCGGTGGTTTCATGGGCATGGCGCACCACGGAGCGGACCGAATCGATGCCTTCCACTACTTTTTCGATTGATTCGGAAGAACGGGAAATGGCTTCGGCCTGAACGCCCACGGCGTTTTCCAGGGACCGGATGTGCCTGATGATCCCCTCCACCGAATCGGCGGTTTGTACGACCGACTCCATCTGGACGCCGGTCTTGCCCTGCACCGATTCCATATTGCGGCCGATAATCCCCAGCCCATCGGAGGATTCCCGGATGGCGATGTGGAGGTTCCCGCTGATGTTCTTCTGCCCCAGGTGTTCGTTGTTCATGCCGGCAATAGTTTTTTTAAGCTCGTCCCGGATGGTGTTGAACGCCCGCTGGACGTCCCCTATTTCATCCTTCCGGTTCCGGGGGATGTCGATGTCAAACTTTAGTTCCGCCAGGGATATGGCCGCGGCCACAACCGCCTTGATTGGCCTGATGAGGGTAAGACTCAAAACAAGAATCAGAATAACGACCGCCGCCGCCGCCGACACCGCGCCGGTGGCGAGGGTTTTTATCAGCATCCGGTGGACCTCAAAGAAAAATTCATCCCTTTCCACGGTTCCGATCAGGAACCAGTCGGTATCGGGGATTTTTGAGTAGGCGCCGATAAGCGTTTTTCCGTTAAAGGTATATTCCCTGACCGTGTCCCCGCCGGCAAGCACGCCTTCGATAAAAACCGCCAGGGATCGCATGGAAGGATCCTCCCCGGCCGCTTCCACCGGATTAAACTGGTTGTACACCAGGTCCGTATCGGGATGGCAGATAACCGTACCCCCGGCGTTAACTATGTAGACGTACCCGGTCTCCCCCAGGCCGATCTGCCTGGTCATGTCCGTCAGAACCGCGCCATCCCGCCGCCCGATGAGCGCCCCCGCCGTCAGGTTATCCACCGTGATGGGCGCGGCGAACATAACCACCGGTTTTCCGATTACCCGGCTTATAAGCACGTCGGAGATCACCGGCTGCCCCGCCAGGGCCTTGATGATATAATCCCGGTCGGCCAGATTGGAAACGCTGCCGTCCTTGATATAATGGGCGACTCCGTCCCGGTCCACAACAGCAAAGTCAAGATAATTATGGAGGTCAATGTCGGGAAGCAGGCTTTCCCGCTGGATTTCCCAATCCATGGTTTTGGTCTGGGCGCGGTTTGCCAGTTCAGACAGTACCCGGAGTTCAGACCGGATGATACCTTCGGAGATAAGCTGGGCTGCGATTTTCGACTGATTTTGCAGGGATTTTTCCGCGGTCCCCTCCATGATTGAGGAAGCGATCATGTTGGAGACGACGGCAACGCCGCCCACGAAAAGAAAAACCAGGGCCCCGGCAATCAAAGATACTTTCAGGGATAATTTCATTTATTTCACCTTTTTTGGAATCAGTCTTTAAATCGCCTGTCCGGAGTACCCGGAAAATCCGCTTTAGCAATACATAATACCCATCTTTGCTTATTTTAGCAAGTTTTATTGTTTTTATGTTTTTATGCCGGTTTCAATCGGTTTTTCCCGGCTCTTCGTCCACCGGCGGGGCGGTAACGCGCCCGCCGTACAGTTCCTTGGGGTACACAATGATTTTGAGTTTTTTTTCAATCCGCCGAAGGCGGCGGAGTTCTTCTTCGCTGCCGATGGTGACCATGATTCCCCGCCGGCCCGCCCGTCCGGTACGGCCCGCCCGGTGCAGGTACGCTTCGGCGTTATCGCCGGTATCCAGGGAAATCACATGGCTTATCCCCTCGACGTCAAGGCCCCGGCAGGCAAGATCGCTGGCTACCAGGACGGGGATGGTTCCCTTTCTAAAACCGTCTATGGCGGCTTTTCTGGCCTTCTTGTCCATATCCCCCCGGATTCCGCCGGCGGCGATGCGGCGGTACTGAAGCCGGGAAACGATGCGGCCCACATCTCCGCCCCGGGAAGTAAAGACCAGCGTTTTTTTTGGCCGGACCGCGGCCAAAAAGGATTTGAGCAGATCCGGCTTTTTCCGGTCCTCCGCAAAAAAAGCCCAGTGTTCAATATTATGCTGCAGGACCGCCAAGCCGTCTTCTTCAACGATCCGCCAGGGGCGTTTTTCCCCTTCCAGGCCGAAAAGGGCGTCCCGGCTTTTTCCGTTCATGGTTGCGGAACAGGCAATAATGCCGCTGTTCCCGCCCGCCAGGAAAACCAGCTCCCTGGTTTCCGGGCAGAGTTCTTCCGCCACCAGCCGGTCTCCCTCGTCCAGGACCAGGAAGCGCAGGGACCCAAGGGAAAGTTTTTTCATCCGGACCAGCTGCAGTACCCTGGCGGGATTTCCCGCCGCGGCCCGGGGTTTGTTTTTTTTAAGGGCTTCGATCTGGCGGCCCGGGGAAACGGAGCCGATTAAAAGCTGTGAAGGGGGCATGCCCAGGGCCCGCAGCACAAAATCCAGCTCCGATTTTATCTGGGAACATAGTTCATGGGTGGGGGCCAGGACCAGCAGTTCGGGACCCCGGGTCCGCCCGCCGGAATCTTCCCCTTCGGCCAAACGCTGCAGCAGGGGCAGCAGGTAGGCGAAGGTTTTCCCCGTACCGGTGGGCGCGGTAAAAAGGAGGCGGAGCGGGCCGGCGGCCGCACCGGTAACGGCCGCACCGGCGGGCGCGGTTTCTTCCATCAGCAGGGGAATAACGGCGGACTGGACCGGCGACGGTTTCCTGATGCCCCGGGCGGCCAGGGCCTCCGCCAGCGGGGAGGCCAGGACGGAAAAATCCACCGTTCTCTGTTACCGGATATACCGGGGAGCTTCCCGGTATATCGCCACCAGCCGTTCGGTAATGCTGCCGATGGTCCAGGCCTGGGCGTGCCGCCGGGCTTCTTCCGATTTACGGCGGTACAGCGCCTCGTCTTCCAGAAGCTCCAGCACCCGGGCCTTAAATTCTTCCGGGTCGTTTCCCGTCATGAATCCGCCCCTGTTCCCTTCCATCACCTGAACCGTTCCCATGGCCCCGATGGCTACCACGGGAATGCCCGAAAGCATCGCTTCAATGGTTACCAGTCCCTGGGTTTCGGTCAGGGAGGGCATGGTAAAAATATGGGAAATCGCATAGAGCAGGGACAGTTCTTCCCGCTCAAGATAACCGGTAAAGACGCAGTGTTCTTCCACGCCGCAATTCCGGGCTTCTTCCATATAGTAATCCTGGTAGGGCCCGTTGCCGGCTATCACCAGCGCCAGATCCCCGTGATCGGCAAGGAGCTCCGGGAAAAGCCGTATGATAAACCCCAGGTTCTTTTCCCTGGCTACCCGGCCGGCAAAGAGCAGGATCCGTTTGCCCCGCAGGACCGGATACCTTGTTTCCATAACGGAGCGGAACCGGTTGATTTCTTCCCGGCGATGGGTGAACAGCCCGGGATCAATCCCCGTGGGAAGCCGCCGGATCTCCTGTTTGATATGGTAGTTTTTAACCATCTCTTCAATTTGTACGGTGGGAACAATAATCAGATCCGGCCTGCGCAGCAGTATTTTCAGTATCCGCCGGATGATAAAACGCAGCAGGAATTCAGGAACCAGGGGAAAATAGTTTGCCGCGTAGTCCTCCCAGATTGTGTGAAAGGTATAGACCGCCGGAAGGCCCCGCTTTTTCGCGTAGACAAAGCCGATGTCGGCAATGATAAATTCGGTATTGATATGAATTATATCGGGGCTGAACGCGTCCAGTTCCCTTTCCACCCATCTGCGCTTGATAAGTTTTGCAACCCGGTCTTCCTTGGAAAGAAAAAACCGGTAGGAGGGAACCCGCAGTACCTTCAGCTTTTCCCTGGCCGGATCCCGGCGCCCCTCCGGAACAGCCCTGATCGCGTCCGCCTCGGATTCGACGGGATACCGGGAACAGACAATCATAACTTCATGTCCCGCCCGCACCAGGGCCAGGGAAAAGGTATCCACCGATACGGTAACGCCGTTAACCCTGGGCCAGTAGGCGTCGGTGAACATGGCAACATTCATACGTTATTCATTATAAACCGCTGGTACAAAATCATCAATCCTGATAAACTCCCAGTCACTATGGTACAAATCGGCATCGTTTTTCTGGCGGTATTCCTGGCCCTGATGACCGGCATCGGCATTTGGGGAATGAGAAAAACAAAAACCCTGGGCGATTTTTTCCTTGGCGGAAGAACCCTGGGGCCCTGGGTTTCGGCGGCGGCCTACGGAACCTCGTATTTTTCGGCGGTGATTTTTATCGGCTTTGCGGGAACCCAGGGCTGGCAGTTCGGCCTTAACTCCCTGTGGATAGCCCTGGGCAACGCGGTAATCGGCGCCTGTCTTGCCTGGCTGGTTCTGGCCCGGCGGACCCGGCGGATGACCCAGAACCTGGACGCCATGACCATGCCCGAATTCCTTCAGGAGCGGTACGGGGCAAAGCACCTGAAACCCCTGGCCGCGGCGGTGATCTTTTTCTTTCTCCTCCCCTACTCCGCTTCGGTGTTTAAAGGCCTGGGCCATTTGTTTGAAGCGGTCTTCGGCATTCCCTACGACATTGCCCTGCTTATCATGATAGCCTTTACCGGAGTCTACCTGATTCTGGGAGGGTACTTCGCCATTGCCATTACCGATTTTATCCAGGGGATTATCATGTTTGCCGGCGCGGCGGTGATGATAGCTGTGATCTCCGGCAAGGGCGGCGGACTTGCCGAAATGATCGGAAAGGCCGCCGAAGCATACAGCGTACATATTCCCCCCCAAGCCCGGCCTTCCGTCCTGACCATAGCGAGCCTGGTATTCATGACCAGCTTCGGCACCTGGGGGCTTCCCCAGATGACCCAGAAGTTCTATGCCATCAAAAACGAAAAGGTGATTCCCAAGGCGGCGCTGGTTACCACGATCTTTGCCCTGATGATCGGCGTTTCCGCCTATCTGACCGGGGCCTTCAGCCACGTATTCTTTACCGCCGAAACCGTTCCCCGGGACGCCGCGGGGGCAATCCTTTACGACCAGATTATTCCGTCCCTGCTGACGGGGCAGCTTACGGGGAACCTGCAGATCCTCCTGGCCTTGATCCTGCTTCTGGTGCTGTCGGCTTCCATGTCTACCCTGTCCAGCCTGGTACTGGTGTCGTCGTCGTCGGTGGCCATAGACCTCTATCCCGCCCGGATCGACGCGAAGACCGGTAAAGACCGGTCGGTGGCGATGATGCGTTTTTTGTCGGCAATTTTTATCGTTATTTCGTACTTTATTTCCCGGTTTCAGATCGGCATTATCGTGTATTTGATGTCGTTAAGCTGGGGAGTTGTTTCGGGAGCTTTTGCCGCCCCCTATATTCTGGGCCTGTATTCACGGCGGGTTACCAAGGCAGGCGCCTACGCGGGGCTGATTACCGGAGCGGCGGCGATGATCGTTCTCTTCTTTACCCTGGGCTCTTCCCGGTCCCCGCTGGCGGCGTCAATCTCCATCATTGTTCCCTTTATCGTGGTGACCCTGGTGTCCCTGTTTACCAGGGCGCCGGACACGGAACTGGTGGACCGGGCTTTTGAGGGCGTTAAGGCCCGCTAAGGCCGCTACTTCTCGCTTAAATTAGTGACCCCGTCCCAATCCGTCGGAGGCGGGGCGGCGGCATACGAACGGCACCGGTCTGCGTAGAGCCGGGCCGTTCCGTCTTTTTCGTCCCCCCCGGCGATGGAAGCAAAGACCGCTTCTGCGGCGGAAAATTGCCGTTTTTCGTACAGCCCAAGAGCCTCTTCCCAGGCGGCCAGGGCTTCGCCCCGGACAAAAGACGCCGCTTCTCCGGCATCGTCCCGCAGGCCCAGCAGTTCGTAAAGCCGTACCGGAGTGGTAATCCCCACCACCCGAATCCGGTCAAGGCTCCGGCAGATAAATTCATCCCCTATTTCGTTTTTGGTGTATTCGCTTATCAGAATGCCCCCCGTATGGTACTGCTTGTTGACCCCCTCAAGCCGGGCGGCCAGGTTGACCGCGTTTCCCATGATCGTATAGTTCATCTTGCTGGAGGTTCCCATATTGCCCACCACCATTTCGCCGGTATTGATCCCTATCCGGGTGTAGATGGGCGCGGGACTTAAACGGTCTTCCATGATAACGCGGTTTAATTCCGCTTCCGCCTTTTTCATTTCCACGGCACTGCGGCAGGCCAGGGCCGCGTGATCCTCCCGGTATACCGGGGCGCCGAAAAAGGCGATAATGGCGTCCCCTTCGTATTTATCGATGGTCCCCCTATTTGCCATGATGACGTCGCTCATTTTCGTGAGGTACCGGTTCAAAAGACGGACCAGCTGTTCAGGGTCAAGCTGTTCCGCAATGGTCGAAAAGCCCTGAATATCGGTAAAGATCGCGCTCATCTGCCGCTTGCTTCCTCCCAGCTGCAGCATCGACGGATTTGCCACCAGCTCCGTCACCACCTCTTTGGAGACATAAGTGGAAAGGGCCTTGTTGATAAACTGTTTTTCTTTTTCCGAAGCCAGATAGGAAACCAGCTCCCGGACGACCACCGCGGTAACCGCAGCCAGAACCGGCCCCAGGGGAGCGGCAAAAATACCGGTGTACCGGACCAGGATAAAACAAAGGACCCCGAAGAGAACCGCCCCCCCAATGCCCAGGCCCGCCCGGGGGGCCGGTTTAAGGCCCCGGAGGGCCAGTATCAGGAAGAGGGGCAGGACAAAACACAGGGCCGCGCTCCACAGGAGATGAAGGGGAACGATAAACGACTTCCGCAGAATCGTATCCAGCACCACCGCGTGGGTACCTACATTGACATACTCGCCGTAAAAAGGATTAACCCCGATATCTGTGGTCCCCGTATCCACCCGGCCTATGATGCAGAATTTGCCTTCAAAGGCATCCCGCAGCCGCGTTTGAAATTCCGCGTACCGTTCCGCCGCCGTTTCAAGATACCCGGCAAGCCGGGCGATGTACTCCGCTTCTTCCCGGATTATCCCGGCATCCTCCGGGTACTCCCCTTCCAGCCTGTCCGCCAGGGCCGGCACTTTTGTTCCGGTTTCAAATTCCGCAAAGGACGCGAGCAAAGCCATAGCTTCGCCGCGAAGAGCAAGGCAGCGGCTGAACTCTTCGCCGGACTGTTCCGCCAGAGCCCGGTTCAGCGCTTCCCGGGACTCCCGGAAAAGCCCGGCGCCGCGGTAAACAACGCCGGGGACCGGAGCAAGGCTTTCATCAAAACGGACAAAGAAAGAAAGCTCCGAGGTTTCCAGCGCTGCCAGGTACTGTTCCATCAGGGACTCCAGTTCTTCCAGCCGGGAAAAATCGGCGAAGGACACATGGGTAAAGCTGTCCCGGTAATCGGTCTCCGGCCAATCCAGCATCATCCGGCCCCGGGTATCCAGGGGAATTACCAGGTTCCGGACAGAACCGGGATCCGGGGCGTCCGCGTTTGCGGAAACGTCCACGGCCGCGGGAAACCGGACATTTTCCAGGATAAGCCGCCGTTTTTCCAGGCGGATCCGGGGATACCCCAGGTATTCCATCAGGGGGGCAAAGGCAAGCTGGAGGTAAAAGCTGTCGTAGACCTTTTGGACCAGGAAGATCCGCCGCCGGACCCCGTCGGAGTCGATATCAACATTGGTAAACCCCGCGCCCCGGGCCGCTTCGGCAAAGGAGGGGACGGCCGGAAGGATGTCCGCGTAAGAGCCCCCCCGGGCGCCGGGAGCGGCGTCTACCGGATAGGCGAATTGTTCTTCCGCCAGGGAGCGCCGCCGGGCCTGTTCCCCCGTCAGGGCCTGGGTCTGCAGGTTGAGGGTGGCCCAGGTCCGGCCGAACAGGGCCGAAGCCTGGGTCAGATACACGTCGTTGTCCCGGGCTATGCCCGACGCCTTTTGAAGGAGATCCTCCCCGCCGGAACGGATCAGGTCAAGCAGTTCCGCCTCATACCGGCTTTCCTCCTCCCGGCTAATCCGGCCGCTTCGCAGCGCCCCCAGCAGGTCCGAAACATTGCCGCCGATTTCCGAAAAGGTCCGCTCAAAATCCCCGGGGAAGTCCCGGTCAAAATAGACCTCGTCTATCCCCCTCGGCCCTTTGTCGATAAACTCAATATCCAGTATCGCCGCCAGGGCCCCGTATTCCTTAAGCCGAAGAAAGCCGCCGGCCATTATTGACCGGGGCCAGGGAAAGACCCCGTTATACGCAACGGCCGTATCGTCCACGTCCAGAAACACCACGTTGTCAATCCGTTCCCTGCGGGGCCTGCCCCGGAGAAAAAAGTCGTAGACCCGCTCTTCCAGCGGAGGAAGCGCGCCCAGCGCGTAGAGCAGGGCAAAAAAAGCCCCCGCGGCCAAAGCGGCAAAAATGTTTTTTAACATGGACGGCGCTCCTTTTCCCGGGATATACTTAAGCTGCGGTTAGTGAGCAAATTACTGCCTCCTCAATAGCGAATGTCCGAGGCCCGCGGTCAAAAAGATCTCCCCTTTCCCGCCGGGTTCGCCCTACGCTCTCCAAATTTACCCGCCGGAAGCGACGTACCCGTAACTCCAAAGGCCGTCTCTTTTTTCCACCAGCGCCGCCAGGGAACCGCTGTAAAAGAGGGCCGCTGAAATCAGCGGCGCCGGGATTGGCACTTCCGACGCTCTATCCTCCAGGAACCGCAGGGAGCCGCCATGGGAAACCGCCGCCGCTTCTTTTTCACCGATGTCCAGGCAGGATATGCCCAGACGGGCAAAAAGTTCCGGGGTTAAGGGAATAAGGGCCTTTCTGAGCGGTTCGAGTTCACTTTCAGAACCGGCACGGGAAATGTCCTGTCCGGCATCTTCCGGACCGGGCACGGAGAGGGCTTCGTCCAGGGAAAAGCCGCCCACCGCCGTCCGGGTCAGGGAAAGGAGGTGGGCCCTGGACCCCAGGGCCAGGGCAATGTCCCGGGCCAGGGAACGGATGTAGGTTCCCGCCGAGCAGCGGACTTCCAGTTCCGCCAGGGGAGGGGTCCAGTCCAGGAGCTCCAGGCTGTAGATAGTGACGGGCCGTTCTTTCATGACAAGTTTGGCGGAATCCCCGGCCGGGCGGAGCGAAGGGGACCGGGCAAGCTTATAGGCCCGGACGCCGTCGACATGAACCGCGGAAAAAAGGGGAGGCGCCTGCATGATGCCGCCGGTAAACCGGGGCAGAATATGTTCCAGCGCCGCCCGTTCCGGAACCGGCCCCGCGGCAATGACAGCCCCTTCGGGGTCCAGGGTATCGGTTTCTTCCCCGAATTTAACCGTCGCCCGGTACCGCTTGTCGCAGCCGGAAAACCGGGAAGCAAGCTTTACCGCCGGACCCGCCAGAACGACCAAAAGCCCCCGGGCAAATTTGTCCAGCGTTCCGGTATGGCAGACCTTCCCGGTGGCAAAGGCTTTTTTGACAGGGAAAAGGCTTTCAAAAGAAGTTTGGCCCGGATTCTTGTTCAGCAGCAGGCAGCCTTCATAGGGCTTTGTTGTACGGCTGGCAGGAATTCCGGAACGGCCGGTCATTTTTTGTCCGCTCCCCGTCAACGGGCGTTTCCGCCGCTTACCAGATGTTCGATCCGTTGTACCAGCTCGAACCCTTCCCTGATACCCGTATCTTCGTGAAAACGCAGATGAGGGGTGGCTCTGATGCGCATGGTCTTCGCCAGCTGGGCCTGGATAAAACCCGCCGCGCTTTGCAGCCCCGCCACGCCCCGGGCAAGCCCCGCTTCGGTCTTATAGCTTGAAACAAACACATCCGCATAGGCCAGGTCCCGGGACACCTCCACCCTGGTGACGGAAAGAAAGGTATCCACCCTGGGATCCTTTATCCTTCCCTCGACAATGAGTTCCCCTATTTTTTCCCGGATAAGGCTTCCTACCCTGCTGGTTCTGAAGGACGTCATCGCTTTAGCCGGTTAGCTTTCTTGCCACTTCCACAATTTCAAAGGCCTCCAATTGATCCCCTATCCGGACGTCGTCGAAATTTTCCAGACCCAGGCCGCATTCAAAACCCGACGCCACTTCCCGGACATCGTCTTTAAAGCGCCGGAGGCTGGCGATTTTTCCGGTATGGACCACGATGCCTTCCCGGATCACGTTAACCTGAACGCCGCGTTTGAGCGCGCCGGTAAGAACATAGCAGCCCGCAATCACCCCCGCCTTGGGAACCTTGAAGGTTTCCCGCACTTCCAGGGTAGCGATAACCTCTTCTTTGGTATCGGGCTTGAGCATCCCTTCCAGGGCCTGCTGTATTTCTTCCACCGCCTTGTAGATGATGTTGTACTTGCGGACATCCACCTTTTCCTGATCCGCCAGGGCCTTTGCCTTGGGGGTGGGCCTTACGTTAAAGCCGATGATGATCGCGTTGGAGGCAATGGCCAGGTCCACGTCCCCTTCGTTGATTGCTCCCGGCAGGGCCTGGATCACGTGGAGCCGGACTTCCTTGTTGGAAAGTTTTTCCAGGCTGGACCGGAGGGCTTCCGCGGAACCCTGGACATCGGCCTTGATGATAACTTTGAGTTCCTGGATGGCGCCGTCGGTGATCGTTTCGTGAAGGTTGTCCAGGGTGATTTTTCTGATATTCTTCGCGTCTTCAAAGCGCTTGAGTTCCTGCCGTTTCGCGGACACCCCCCGGGCGCTCCGTTCGTCATCCACCACCTGAAGGGGATCCCCCGCGTTGGGAATGCCTTCGAAACCCAGGACTTCCACCGGCATGGCGGGAGTCGCCTTTTCCGCCCGCTCTCCCTTGTCGTTAAAGAGGGCCCTGACCTTGCCGGGCCAGATCCCCGCGACAAAGGAATCCCCCACCTTAAGGGTTCCCTTTTCTATCATCACCGTAGCCACCACCCCGCGGCCGTGATCGATCCGGGATTCCAGGACCTTTCCTTCCGCGCTGCGGTCATAGTTCGCCTTCAAATCAAGAATCTCCGCCTGCAGCAAAATGGCGTCTATCAGTTTGTCGATCCCTTCTTTCTTTAAAGCCGAAAGCTCCACAAACATCGTCTGGCCGCCCCAGTCTTCGGGCATCAGCCCCAGATCGGAAAGCTGGCTTTTTACCTTGTCGGGATTAGCTTCGGGTTTGTCGATTTTGTTAACCGCCACAATAATGGGGACATCCGCTTCCTTGGCGTGGTTAATCGCCTCGATGGTCTGGGGCATAACGCCGTCGTCGGCGGCTACCACCAGAATGACGATATCCGTTACCTGAGCGCCCCGGGCCCGCATACGGGTAAAGGCTTCGTGGCCGGGGGTGTCAAGGAAGGCGATTTTCCCCTGGGGGGTTTCCACCATGTAGGCGCCGATGTGCTGGGTAATGCCCCCGAATTCCCCGGATACCACGTCGGCGCTGCGGATCGCGTCCAGCAGTTTGGTTTTGCCGTGGTCCACATGGCCCATGACGGTAACCACCGGGGGCCGGCTTTCCATGGTAGCCTCGTCGTCGGAGCCGGTATCGATAACCGTTTCTTCGTAGAGGCTGACGATATTGACGTCCGCCCCGAATTCCGCCGCCAGCAGGGTAGCGGTCTCGGCGTCGATCTGCTGGTTGATGGTAACCATCATCCCCATACTCATAAGCTTCTGAATTAAATCGGAAGCCTTCAGGTTCATTTTTTTGGCCAGCTCCGAAACGGAAATAACCTCCATAATGTCGATAGACCTGGGGACCGGGTTTGCCGTATGGGCAATTTTTTTCTTGGTCTGGAGGAGTTTTTCCTCCATTTCCTGTTCTTTTCTCTGATAAACGGTTTTCTTGGCTTTAAAGGATTTTTTTACCGGACCCTTGCCGTCCAGAACAGGCGGAGGCCCTCCGGGACCTCCTCCGGGCCTTCCCCTGGGGGCAAAGCCCCCGGCCGGCCGGGGCCCCTGGGGTCCCGGCCGTACTCCCGGCGCCCCCGGACGGGGGGGGCGGGAAAAGGGGGGCCTGCCGGAACCGGCGGGCCTTTCCCCGCTCCTGTTGCCCACGGGCCGGCCGCCGACCCTGCCCGCGGCCCCAACCGGACGCTGGGCAAAAACGGACGATTCCCCGACGGGCCGGCCGCCGACCCTGCCTGCGGCCCCAACCGGACGCTGGGTAACGGGCATGGACCACGCCGTTTTTTCCGCGGGTTTTTTGATTTCCGGCGTTTCCTTCGGCTCGTCTTGATCGGAAGGGCTTTTTGCCTTTGGTTCCTGAACCTGAACGGACACTACCTTTGGCTGGACGGTTTTTTTAACCGCCGCCGGAACGGGGGGTTTTTTCTTGACCACAATTACCTTGCGGCGCTCCCCCTGTTCCGGCGTCACCGGTTTGGCCGCCGCCGGGTCCGCCGGCTTCGGCGTTTCCCCACTGCTTTTGGCATGCTTAATGAGTTCAACCTTGGGTTTATTGTCTAATTCTTCAGCCATGTTCCACCTTGTTCGCAGGCAGGTTTACGGCCTGCCATAAAATCCATACCTCACAGAACGACCGCGGTCATTCTTCATACTCAAAACTGAGCCCGATACCGCAATTCGGGCAATTTGTCATATCCACCGTTATTTTCGCGCCGCATTCGGGACATTCGTACTCTTCGGCCTCTTCATCTTCCCCGGTTTCCGGTTCTTCTTCCGCCGGGGCGGCCGCCTCTTCATCTTCCACGATTTCCACATATTCTTCTATAAGCCTGCGGAGTTCTTCTATTTGAGCGGCGCCGACCCCTTTGAGATTGGCGACCGCTTCCTCCGGCAGGGCCAGGAAATCCTCGATAAATTCGATGCTGTTTTCCATGAAGCTGTCCGCGGTTTCTTTGGTAATTCCCGGAAGCTCGGCGATTTTGGAAATTTCTTCGGAATCCCCAAAAAGTTCCGAAACCGCCCGGCGGGATTCGGAGGCGATATCCATTTCTTCAAACTGGGCGTCGGTCTTAACGTCAATGTTCCAGTCCACCAGCCGGTTGGCCAGCCGGACGTTCAGCCCCTGCTTGCCGATGGCCAGGGAAAGCTGGGAATCGGACACGACCGCCAGGGCCTGGTGCTTGCCTTCGTCCAGAATAATCACGTCCCGCACTTCCGCGGGGGAGAGGGCGTTTTTGATAAAGCGCCGGGAATCCGGATCGTACTTTAAAATATCGACCTTTTCCCCCTCCAGTTCCCGGATTACCGCCTGGATACGCACCCCCTTAAGGCCCACACAGGCTCCCACGGGGTCTACATCCTCCCGGTTGGAATAGACCGCCAGTTTGGTACGGTACCCCGCTTCCCGGACTATCTTGTGGATTTCCACGGTCTTGTCGTAGACTTCCGGCACTTCCAGTTCAAAAATGGCCCGGACAAAATCGGTATGGGTCCTGGACAGCACCACCTGAAGCCCCGCGGGGGTTTTATTAACCTCGGTTATAAGGGCCTTGATCCGGTCGTTCACATGGTACAGTTCCCGGGGGGACTGGTACTTTTTAGGCAGGATGCCTTCAACTTTGCCCAGGTCCACGTAGATCGTACCGTTCCGCTCCCGCTGGTAATAGCCGATAATGATTTCCCCCACCTTGTCCCTGAATTCCGAATAGAGGCTGTCCTTTTGTATTTCCCGGATGGACTGGTGGGCGGTCTGTTTGGCGCTTTGAACGGCGATGCGGTCAAAATCTCTGGGATCCACTTCGATTAAAAGGTCGTCCCCGATTTCGGCTTCGGGGTTCAGTTCCCTGGCTTCTTCCAGATCGATCTCCGCCACCGGATCGTACACGCCGTCGACTATTTTTTTCTGGGCATAGATCGATACCACCCGGTGGTCGTCGTTGAACCGTACAAGAGCGTTGTCGGCATTCCCGAAACGGCGCTTGTAGGCCGCCAGCAGGGTATTTTCTATCGTTTTGAGGATCAGTTCCTCGGAAATGCCCCTATCCTGAATAAGCTGGCGGATCGCTTCCGACATATCCGTTGCCACGCCCGTTACCTCCTCTCAAAGCGCGGGCCGGGTACGGCCCGGCCGTTACCGGCTTTACCGGTCGTCAAGCTTTGCCTTGGCAATGATGGTATACGCAAGTTCCGTTACGCCCTCTTCCGGGGTTTCCAGAACTATTTTTTCCTCATCCGAACCGCGGAGTATCCCGGCGCACCACCGGGAGCTGTCGGTTCTGTAACACCGCACCGGCTTGTCCCGGAAAAACCTGAACTCCGCCCCTTCTTTGATAAGCCGGTCCGTACCGGGGGAAGAAAGTTCCAGATGGAGATTCCCCCCGGGAAAGGCCGTTTCCAGCCTGGGCAGTACGGCCCGGTGCGCCCCCGCCAGTTCCTCCGTGCCGATCCCGGCGGCCCCCGGCCTGGTAAGCACAAGCCGCACGCTGGCGGCCCCCTTTCCGGGACGGAACAGGTTAAGCTCCACCAGGGCAAAACCCAGGCCGCCCAGTACCGGTTCGATGTCCGCCCTGAGGGCGGCGGTTTCCCTGTCTTCTTCCCTGGCCCTGTACCGCATAATCCCGCCGAACTGCCCCCGGCTCCTATAAAAAAGGGGTCGTTTGAACGGCCCCCTTTCTTACGATGCTAGACTGTCTGGGAGAACCCTATCACGAAGGGGAAAAGTTGTCAAGCGGGGAATTTACCACAACGCAAGGTCGAATCGAACCAAAGGTTCGCAGTCGAAAAAGTTTTTACTTTACTTATTATACTTTTTCGACTTTTTCGCCTTCGTGGTAGAAATTCTTCGATTCGGTTTCGAGGAAGAAATTTAACCACGGACCAGACGGACGGACACGGACTTGTTGTTTGAAATCTTTGTCCGTGTTGGTCCGTGGTGGTCGGTGGTTATTTTTGTTCTGCATTGCGGTTGACGCCGCCGCCGGACCGGGGTTATGATACGGGCTATGCACAAGAAGGGGGCCGGCGCCGTACCGGCGGTTTCATCAGCAATCCCGCCGGCGAAGCGTAATTCCTTATATAGTAAAGAAAT
>JAISDG010000054.1 GCA_031265015.1 Spirochaetaceae bacterium
GTTGCCATCAAGGGACAGGAATTCCCCCCGGAACAGAGACCCGGGGTAAACCTTGTTTTTTTGCTGGATGTTTCCGGTTCCATGGCCGCGCCGAACAAACTGCCCCTGCTCAAATCGGCGATGGAAATGCTGGTGGACGGCCTTGACGGCGGCGACCGGGTAGCCGTCTGCGTCTACGCCGGGGCCGCGGGAACCGTCCTGCCCCCCACCAGCTGCGACAACAAGGCTGTCATCAAAAGGGCCCTGCGAAAACTTTCCGCCGGGGGATCCACCGCCGGCGGGGAGGGGATTCAGCTTGCCTACAAACTGGCGGAAGCAAATTTTGATCCCAAGGGCGTAAACCGGGTTATCCTCTGTACCGACGGCGATTTTAACGTGGGCCTTTCGGACCGGAGCAGCCTGGTGGACCTTGTAAAGAGAAAAGCCCAAAGCGGCGTGTATTTAACCGTCCTGGGATTCGGCATGGGGAACTACCACGACGGGACCCTGAAGCAGCTGGCCTCCCGGGGGAACGGCAATTACGGGTATATCGATACCATCGAGGAAGCCCGGAAGATCCTGGGGGATCAGCTGGGCGGAACCCTGGTGACCATCGCCCAGGATGTCAAGATCCAGGTTGAGTTTAACCCCGCCGCCGTGGGGGCCTACCGGCTTTTGGGCTATGAAAACAGGATCCTCCGGGCCGAGGATTTTAACGACGACACGGTGGACGCCGGGGATATAGGGGCGGGCCATACGGTCACCGCCTTTTACGAGCTTATCCCGCCGGGAGAAGAAGCCGCGGCGCTGCCTTCGGTGGATCCCCTTAAATATTCGGCTCCGCCGGATATTCCCCCCTCACCGGCCTATGCGGATGAGCTTTTGACCGTGAAGGTCCGGTACAAGCTGCCCGGCGGGACGGAAAGCCGGCTGCTGAGCTTTCCCGTCACCGCCGCTTCGATCCGCTCCGGGGGGAACGTTTCCCGGGATTTTAACTTTGCCGCTTCGGTCGCCGCCTTTGGCATGCTGCTCCGGGACAGTCCTTACAAGGGGAATGCCGGCTTCGGCATGGTTCTTGCCATGGCGGAAAATTCCGCCGGGGAGGATCCGTTCGGTTACCGGGCGGGGTTTCTCAACATGGTACGGGCTGTCCAAACGATCCGTTCCGCCGGGGATAGTTCCCCCTCCGGACGGTAATGTATGGTCGTGGCGTCTATAGATATCCAGGGCGGAAAGGTAGTTCAGCTTAAGCAGGGTTCACAGCTGGTATTGCAGCGGAACAACGCGCAGGAACTGGCGGAAGAATTCGACCGATACGGGGAAGTGGCGGTCATAGATCTGGACGCCGCCATGGGAAAGGGAAGCAACCTTGCCGTGATAAAGCCCCTGCTTCGCAGGGCCGAATGCAGGGTTGGCGGCGGCATTAAAACGCCGGAACAGGCGAAGGAACTGGTCAGCCTGGGCGCCCGGAAGATCATCGTCGGTTCCCCGGCTTTTCGGGACGACGCCAAAAAAGGTTCCGGGCCGGGGGAATTCGGCCTTAACGCCGCTTTCCTTGACGCGCTGGCAAAAAAGATTGGCCGGGAACGGATTGTTATTGCGGTGGACGCCCGAAAGTCCCCGGGACAGCATCCGCGGGCCCCCTCCGGGGACTACGAAATAACCGTGGACGGCTGGAAAACTCCCACGGGGCTTCCCCTGATTGAAACCGCGGCGGCGGCGGCCTCTTATGCTTCGGAACTGCTCTTTACCTGCGTGGACCGGGAAGGAACCATGACGGGCATCGATCTGGAACCGGTACGGCGGCTCCGCGAAGCGGCGGATTGCCGGATCACTGCCGCGGGAGGCGTTTCGACCCTGGAAGAAGTGGAGGCCCTGGCGGCGCTGAACTGCGATGTCCAGCTTGGTATGGCTCTCTATACGGGAAAAATCAGCCTGGCAGACGCCTTTATCTGTTCCCTGAACTGGAAGAAGCTGGCTGACGCCGGCGCTTCTGACGCCGGCGCGTCAGCTTCTGACGCGTCAGCTTCCGGCGTATCCGGTCCGGGGTCTGTCGTTCCCGGCGGCGCCTCCGGTTCCGGCGGTACGGCCGCTTCCGCTGAAACAAATTCCCCGGCGCTGATTCCGGTGATAGCCCAATCCCCCGACGGCCAGGTCCTGATGACGGGTTTCGCGGATCACGAAGCGCTGGCGGAAACTTTTAAGCGGGGCATGCTCTGCTTTCACAGCCGGACGCGGAACCGCCTGTGGATGAAGGGGGAACATTCCGGCAATACCCTGCGGCTGCTCCGGCTCCGGGCCGACTGCGACCGGGACGCCCTGCTGGCGGTGGTGGAACCCGCGGGCCCCGTGTGCCATACCGGCGGGTGGTCCTGCTTCGGCACAAACCGCCGCTATACCTGGGAGTACCTTCAGTCGATTATCGCCGGCCGGCTCCGTAATCCCGCGCCGGATTCCTATACCGCCACCCTGGACGACGGCCTGGTCCGGGAAAAAATTATGGAAGAGGCGGACGAACTCTGCGCCGCAAAAACCCGGGATGAAAAAATCTGGGAAGCGGCGGACCTGCTGTACTTTGCAACGGTCCTTCTGACCAGGGAAGACGTGACGGTGGAAGAAGTGCTGAACGAACTGGAACGGCGTCATCTGAAATAACCGGGTTTTTAACGGAGTGTATTGTGAGCGTATTTTGGAACCGGCGGGTAAAAGAGCTTATGCCCTATGTGCCGGGGGAACAGCCCCGGGACCGGAAGTTTATCAAGCTTAACACCAATGAAAATCCCTATCCTCCTTCGCCTAAAGTTATTGAAGCGATCGAACGGGTTTTGTCGGACGAAGGACCGGGCAGGGGAGACCGGCTGCGGCTGTATCCGGATCCGCTCTGTACTGAATTCCGGGAAGCGGCGGCCGCGGCCTATGGGGTTAAGCCGGAACAGGTTTTTCCCGGCAACGGTTCGGACGAAGTGCTGGGTTTTGCCTTCGGTGCTTTTTTTGAAAGCGCGGAAAAAAACGCGGCCCCTAACGGAACCGGGGAAACCGCTCCGGTGCTCTTTCCCGATGTTACCTATAGTTTTTATCCGGTCTACGCGCAGCTCTGGGGCGTTCCCTATATTTCTGTTCCTTTGAAAGATGATTTTTCCATTGACAGCGGCGATTACTGCCGGGCCTGCGGGGGAGTTGTTATTCCCAATCCCAACGCTCCCACCGGCCGGGCGCTGCCCTGGGAAACGCCGGCCGGAATTCGCCCCATCGTGGAATACCAGGCCCGGCATAACCGGGTGGTGATCATAGACGAAGCCTATGCCGCCTTCGGCGCCGAATCGGCGGCGCCCTTTACCGGCCGTTATGCCAACCTGCTTACCGTTCACACCCTTTCCAAGTCCGCGTCCCTGGCGGGGCTCCGGGTTGGTTTTGCCATCGGCAGCGAAGAATTGATAGAGGGCCTTTTCAGAATCCGGGATTCCTTCAATTCCTATACCCTGGACCGGCTGGCGCTGGCGGGGGGAACGGCGGCGGTTTCCGATAAGGCCTATTACGCCGAGGCGAACGGCAGGGTGATCGCCACCCGGGAACGAACCGCCGCGGCCCTGGCGGATATGGGCTTTGAAATTATTCCCTCAAGGGCCAATTTTCTTTTTATCCGGGGGATCGGCCCGCGGGAAAAAACGGAAACCCTGAGCGGGGAGGCCCTGTTCCGGGCTCTGCGGGACCGGGGCATCCTGGTCCGGCACTTTAACAAGCCCCGGATTGCCGATTATCTGCGGGTCAGTATCGG
>JAISDG010000178.1 GCA_031265015.1 Spirochaetaceae bacterium
AAGGCGATGCAGAGGATGAACAGCGCCGCCCCAAGGCGGATTGCCGCTTTGCCCCCGCCGCTCCTTGCCAGGCTTGATCTTCCCGCCCATATAGCCAGGGGCAGGATGAAGCACAGGGACAACTGGGCATGGCCCGAAGGGATGCCGTAGCTCGGCTCAAAGGCCAGGCCGACCGATGGGTCCAGGGCGAAGGGCCGGGGTTGTTTGAGAAGCTCCTTGAAGAAGCCGTTGGCAAATGTGGAAAGCACGACGAGAAAGCCCAACCGGGCGCCCTTTCTTTCGTCCACGCACCAGAACAGCAGGAGCAGCACGGGGACGTAAAACACCTCCGTCCCCAGGACGGTAAAGGCTTTGACAAAAGCCGTAAGGGCGGGGCTTTGTATGCTTTGGATGCCCCGGATAAACTCAATGCCCCAGCGATAGAGGGCGAAGAGGGCGGGCAACGCGTCGGCGCTGGAAATGCTGATTAGGTCTGACATAAGGACAGCCTAATGGGCTTCGGCGCCGGGGTCAAGCATAGTTAAAAGCCTTCGTAAAAATTCAACCGCAACCGCATGGACGCGGCCGCCTGGTCCCGGGAGGGAGACTCGTTAGTCCGGGTTGTGGTCAGCAGCATATCGATCTGATCCCGCAGGGTTTCCCTGTTAATAGAAGTCATAATAAGATATTCGTAGACTTCACCTACGGGGCTTAGGCCGTCGTCAGCGAAAATTCGTTTTTTTATCCAAAAACTGCCCTCCAGGGATGCCCCTGTAAAGGTGGAATCGGAAGCGTTTTTCACCGCCGCCTCAAAATAGCGGCCGTACGCATCCCCTGGGTTCCCGTTGCCGCCCAGGATAAACCGCGCCTGGATCCGCGCCGAAACCAGCCGGGAAAAATCCCGTTCCACCGAAAATCCCGCGGCCCAAAGACGCAGGGGCTCCAGGGTATTTCCAATCTGCCTGCTGACAAAAACATACCGGTCTTCAAATTCCGGCAGGGTTTCCACTCCCGTAAGACCGGCGGCGGCGTACCGGTCCACCCATTCGGGCATATCGTTTTCGTAGTCGATTATTTCAGCAACACTGTTTCTTTCCCGATACGCCGGCACCGGGCCGAAGTCCACGGAGCTTACCGGGCCGGAAAAACAGGCTGCCGTCAGGGAAGCGGCGGTGAACAGGACGCAGGCGCGGACTGTTTTCATAAATTGAATTTACAGCGCGCTCAGGGATACCGGTTCCTGTTCGGCCCCCAGATCTTCTTCTTCCAATAATAAACTCTTCAAAATCACGGAATCAAACTCTTCCTCGTTTTCGGGAACGCTCCGGCGGTCATACAAAAAGGCCAGTTCGTTCAGCGCCATGGTCCCGGTTTCGCCGACATACCCCGCGGGTTTTTCCCCGCCGCCAAGGAGGATTGAGCCTTCTCCGCTTATCGGTTTAGCCAGGGCAACGGAAAAAGGCCCGGTGGTTTTAGCGGGATTTTCCGCGGAATTTTCCAGGCGCAGCTCCGCTTCAAAGCGATCCGGGGCAATGACGAATTCAACAACCACCGTGATAAATTCGTCGCCGCTCATCTCAAGGGATTCCTCCTGGGATGCGTCTTCCGAAGCGATCCGCAGGATCAAATCGCCCTCCGCCAGGAACAGATCCAGCGCCACGGTTCCCTCCGCTGTTTCCCCGGCGGCCTTTTGCTCCGCGGGTTTCCGGGGCTTCTCCGGGGCGGCAAAGCGGATGCTCAAAATGGAGCCCTCCGCAAGGGCCGCCAGGTGAAAATACATCCGGCCCGTTCCCTGTTCGCCCTGCTCCAGTTTGAAGGGCGTCCCCGGCAGGGTGTAAACATCGTCCCGGCCTACAAAAAGGCTGTACATATCCTTAAAGGGTATCCAGCGGGGGGCCTGCCCGTATAGGGAAACTAAGTTTCGCTGGGCAATGCCCACAGCTTCAGCGTCGTCCAGGGTTCCCCATAACTGATACCAACCGGTAAATTTTTCATCCTCAGGGGATTGGTAGCGGTCAAACTGCGCTATCCCATTGGAATTTGAGGATACGGGCAGGGACAGTTCTTTGATTTTCCCAATCATATTCCCAGGAACCGGGTCTCCGGGCAGCAGGGGAAACACTTCAGCACGGACATTGTGGAAGCCGGTTTTCTCCGGGGTTTTCCAAAAAAGATGATCCGCCCCGCCGGACATCCGGCCCTGGGCGAGGATTTTTTTGCCGCTGTACCAGATAACGTAGGGGTCCAACCGCCTGTCGGCCTTTATTTCAGTTGTCAGCATCACGTTGATCCCTATGGGGATAAGCTTTCCCCGGGTGACCGCCATCGGCAAAAAGCTCTGAATGTCCTCCATGGTGAATGTGGTGTCCCCAAGAAAGTAAATAGGCTTGAAGGTTCTGTAGAGCGTTACTTCCGTCCATTTTCCCCCAATCACCTCCGTCCATTTTCCCCCAATCTCCGTCCTTTTCCCCTCAGTTACCTCCGTCCCTTTTCCCAACACCTGGAAGACCAGGTTGTACCGGCCTATCGCAATATTCTCATTGGTGATTTGGAACATCGGAAGGTCCTGGTCCAACTGTGCAACCAGGACGATGTGGTGGTCTTCCGGAATGACCGGCTCGGACGGCTCCTCAGGGGGAGAGACTATAGGAGGCGGAGCGATCGTGTCTGAACCAGAAGCGTCTGTCCCCGTGTCCTTAGCCGCGCCGGAGTCTCCGGTCCCGGTAGCTTCGGCAGAGGACACGGCGGTTTCGGTCCCGGTTTCAGCTTCGGCAGGGGCGTCCCCGGTTCCGGTCCCAGCATTGGTGGAGGCGTCGGCGGTTTCGGCGGAGCTGGGTTCAGCTTTGGCGGAGGCGTCCCCGGTTCCGGTCCCAGCGCTGGCAGAGGCGCCGGTGGTTTCGGTGGAGCTGGTTTCAGCTTTGGCGGGGGCGTCCCCGGTTCCGGTCCCAGCATTGGCAGAGGCGTCGGCGGTTCCGGCGGAGGCGGTCTCAGCTTTGACGGGGGCGGTTTCTACTTCGGCAGGAGCGGTTTCAATTTTGACAGGGGCGGTTTCTACTTTGGCGAAAGTGTCTTCAGCTTTGGCAGGGGCGGTTTCGGCGGGGACGGTTTCAGCTTTGGCGGGGACGGTTTCTGTCGCGCCGGGCACAGGGGTTTCGCCTTCCGGGGGATCGCCCGGGAAAACTTCCTCAGCGGATCCGTCCGGGTCTTTTTCCGCCGGAGTCTCCGTTCCGGCCGGAGTTTCCTGCGGGGTTTCCGCCGGGGTTATATCGGGAGGCTTCGATTCGTCCGCGGGTTTCGACGCATCAATCTCATCCGACACATTAGCCTCGTCCGAATCAAGCATATAATATACCTTTCTGCTGACTCGTTTCCCGGAGTAATCCTGCACAAAAACGGCCAAGCCCCGGACATCGGGATCATCGTCCAGGGAATTGACAAAATAGGGCTGTATTTTGCTGTTTTTATTTACCACGGAGTAGGTGTCCAGGGTATAATCGTCCTTAGAGGTCGTCACCCGGGCGCTCACCCGGTAAGACCCCTGGGAAGGCAAAACCATCCCCAAATCGCCACAGGCGTAGAGAATAAGAGCAAAGCCCAGGGCGCAAAAAAACACCCCATATTTTCGCGCAAACATACCCATCCCGATTATACTATAGATAATAGTTTTTATCTATAAGTATAATCGGCATTAGGGTGAAATTCTTCTATTTTTTTCTATGCCTGACCCGCGGAGCCCAGCACATTGACGGTCTTGTGGGCGTAGAGCTTTTTTAGCTCGTCCCGGGCGGGCCCCAGGTATTTCCGGGGATCAAACTCGTCCGGTTTTTCCGCCAGGGTCTTGCGGATCAGGGCGGTCATGGCCAGCCGGCCGTCGGAATCGATGTTGATCTTGCAAACCGCGCTCTTGGCCGCCCTCCTCAGTTGTTCCTCGGGGATGCCCACGGAATCGGTCAGCTTGCCGCCGTATTGTTCGATCATCTGCACGTACTCAATAGGCACGGAGGAGGACCCGTGCAGCACGATGGGGAAGCCGGGGAGCCGTTTTTCGATTTCCTCCAGGATGTCGAAGCGCAGGGGCGGGGGAATCAGGATGCCGTTGGCATCCCGGGTGCATTGTTCGGGCTTAAACTTGGCCCGGCCATGGCTGGTGCCGATAGAAATAGCCAGGGAATCGACCTTGGTCTTCCCCACAAAGTCCTGTACCTCGTCGGGCTGGGTGTA
>JAISDG010000219.1 GCA_031265015.1 Spirochaetaceae bacterium
AGCATCCGGTACGCTTCCCCGGAGGTGTTTACATAAATGGAATCAAAGGCATAGGATACGCCGGGCAGGAAGAGTTCACGGGTAGCGGAATCCCTTAAAAAGCCCAGCCGGGGAAGCCGGCGGGCCGCGACAGCTTCGGGCCCGTCGCTATTCACCCCGCGGGTAAGGGTGATAATCCGCTCCGCGATGGGGCCGGTTATAAAATAGTTCCGCCGCCGCCGCATCGTGGCGGTTAATTCGCCGGTAAAATCTATTTCTCCCCCGTTAAAACCGTCAACCAGGTCACCCCATTCGTATAGTACCGGGGTAAAGGTAAGGCCGAACAGATCCGTCAGCCACCGGCAGAACAGAACCGCATAGCCCCCCAGGCCGTCCCTGTCGTTAAAACATTCCGAAGAATTGCCCGCTCCGTAGATAAAAGACCGGCCCTGGGCGCGGAAATTTTCGATGGCGGTTATTTCTTCCGGAGTTACCCCCGGTATTTCCCTATACGAAGTATAAACAGGAAAATGGCCGTTCCCGGAGCCGTGTAACTGCTCCGCGCGGTCCGGCGCACGGCTGTCTTTAGCGCAGCCCGAAAACAGTACCCACAATGCAACGCAGATACCGGTTCGTAAAAAAAAATTATTAAAACCCATGGCCACTTTTCTATAAATCGTTTTACGATCGTTTTACGATAAGGAGCCGTCCAAACAATTCCTGGAACAGGCGCCTTTTTATTATAAGATACTCATTTATCCTTGTCTATTGCTATTGTTTTTTTACGCTTTGCGCGCCCTCAAGATCCGGCAATTTTGGAAAGGCCAATCCGGGAAAAACGACCCTTGGAACCGGCTCAATAGGCCGCAAAGGGGGTTATTTCACCCATCTCCACCCTGAAACGGCCCGCGGCCATCCACCGGCCTTTGTCCAGCCAGTACCGGGGAAAGGCCGCCAGGCTGATATACCCCGAAGCCTCCCTGGGCCGGTTACGCTCGCCGCCCTGGAGTATGGACCGCAGGGCGGCCCGGGCGGCGTCTTCCAGGGCCGCGTATTTGTCGTCCAGGGAACTTTTTCCGTAGCCCTGGGCGCTACGGACCAGTCCGGTTTTCCACCTGGCAAGCCTGTACTGCTGGGCGCCGCCGGTCCGGTAATCGGACCACAGATAGAGCTTAAAATCCTTAACCTGGACACCGGTTACTTCCAGGGCCGGATCCCCGGGGGCTACCGTCCCCAGGGGGGATAATTCCAGGACTTCTTCAATCTGCCGGGCTTTTTCCCCCACCTCGTACCGGAAGGACCAGCCGTAAATCATGGCTCCGTAATAGCGGGCCGCCTCTTCCAGCCCTTTTTTGCGGGCCTCCGCCGGATCCATAGAATAGGTTTCTTCAGCATCGAACCCCCGGATCTGTTCCAGTTCAATGCAAACCTCTCCCCGAAGTACTTCCTGGGCAAAAAGGGCGGGGGAGAGCAGTATCAGCAGGATCGGGACAACCCGCCCGCAAAAAAGCCCGATCCGGCGGACCGCAACATGAGCCATTGGTATAGTATCGGCATTTTCCTGACAGGTCTTTTTACTTTGCCCGGAATAGTAGTATCTTGAAAGTATGAACGTACTGCGTAAACCCTTCCGTTACCGTTTTGATTCGGTGGTCTTTTATATTATCGGGATAAACGTGCTGGTCTTCCTGGCCCAGCATCTGTTTCGGAACGTAACCTATTATCTGTCCATGATTCCCGGCCTGGTTGTCCGGGGCTGGGTCTGGCAGCTGGCCACCTATATGTTTGTCCATGATCCCAGGAGCTTGTCCCATATCCTGTTTAACATGCTGGGCCTGCTTATCTTTGGCATCCAGGTGGAGCGGCGCATGGGCAGCAGGGAATTCCTTCTTTATTACTTTGTAACCGGCACCATGGCGGGGATAGTATCCTTTGGGGTATACTTTTTTTCCGGTACCAACGCGATCCTTATGGGAGCCTCCGGCGCCCTTTTTGCGGTAGAACTGGCCTTTGCCGCCTTTTATCCGGACACCTTTGTTTATATCTGGGGAATCATTCCCCTGCGGGCGCCGGTGATGGTCCTGGGCTATACCGCGCTGGAACTGTTTTTTTCTTTTACCGGGATACAGCGGGGAGTGGCCCACTTTACCCACCTGTCGGGATTCGCCGCGGGATGGCTCTACTTTGTGATCCGCTTCGGCATTAATCCCTGGCGGGCCTTCCGGGGCCGGTGAACCCGAACAGACCACCGCGGATAAGCAAACCCCGGCGGGCCCCGCGCTCCGGCAGCCTGCGGTCATGAAAATTCTCCAGGATTGACAGCCGTACCCTATCCCGTTAGAGTAAGGTGGGAGGTTGTTATGGCTCAAGTTCATTATTATAAGCGTTTTGAAAACAACCTGGTCCGGAAAATAAAGAACGGCGCCGCCTGGCTTGGAGGGCGGATAGGCGATTTTTTCAGGGCCGCCGGACGTTTTCTGTTCCGGAAGTATACCATTGTTCTGGTTCCCCATTCTGAAAAAAGGGTGTATAACTTTCAGGTTTCGGTTATCGCCATGGCCGCGGCGCTGCTGGTATTTTTCGGCATCGCCGGGGCCTTTTTCGGCTACAGCGCCCTTTCCGGCAGCGCCCGGGGGGGACTTTCCGAAAAAGATCCCCGCCTTCGGGATACCCAGGTCAGCCTGGAGCAGATCCGGAACGAGGTAAATCAGCTTTCCCGGGCAGCCCGGAGTTTTGAAGCGGTCCTTTCCAGCACTCTCCTGACCCTGGGGGCGGATCCCAGCGCGGCGGGAATCGTTTCCGCCTCGGGGGAAAGTTCCTCGTTCTTTAATCTTCAGGGAAACAGCGATGTCCTTAAAGAGGTGGACAATATCCGGCAGCTGGCGGGGTATCTTTCTTCCGTGGTGGAACCGGTTAAGGAAATAGGATCGGTTCTGGATTCCCAAAGCGCTATCCTTTCGGAAATTCCCAGTATCTGGCCCATCAGGGGCGGTATCGGCCACTTTACCACCTTCTTCGGCATGAGCAGCGATCCCTTTACCGGCATGCCCAATATGCATAAGGGCATTGATATTTCCACCTACCGGGCGGGGGACCCCATCGTTGCCACCGCGGATGGGCAGGTTGCCTATACGGGGTACGAGCCCGGCGGCTTTGGCAATTATATTATCCTCCGGCACCAGCATGGCTTCTACACCCGTTACGCCCATATGCTTTCCTTTCGGGTCGAAGTGGGCCAGCAGGTTAAACAGGGGGAAACCATCGGGTATATCGGCAATACCGGACGGTCCACGGGCCCCCACCTTCATTATGAAGTGCATATCGGCTCCGATGTGGTAGACCCTTACAAATATCTCCGAATCCGTCCCAATCCGGGGCGGTAGGACGCCTATGGCCTATGTAAACGTTAACCGCCATTCCCGGACAAAAAAAAGCGCCGAATTCGCCGTCAATACAATCATCGGGCCGGGCAGTTTTATCCGGGGCGACATTGAATCCGGCGGATTTACCCGGGTAGACGGCAGTGTAAAAGGCAACCTGCATGCCCAGGGCAGGGTGGTCGTGGGTGAAAAAGCCCGGATGCGGAGCAGCATTAAGGGAACCACCGTTACCATAGGAGGCGTGGTGGACGGCAATGTCCTGGCCAGCGAACGGCTGATTGTCCTGCCTACCGCACTGATCCTGGGAGATATTACCACCCGCCGCATCGAAGCCGGCGAAGGCTGCCTGATCCACGGCCGGGTACGGGTTTGCCAGACCGAAGAAAGCTGGGAACGGGCCGTCTCGGAATACCGGGACAAACGGCATGGATAACATTGTTTTTCCCGGCGGATCTTCTCCGCTGTTTAACCCCGCGGCCTATGGTGAGGCCGCGGCGGAAGCCCGCAGGACAAAACCCGGGCGGCCGGATAAAACAGGAAAAAACAAAAAAAGCGCCGGTAAAGGCGTAAAAAAAAAGAATTTCGCTTCATTTTTTGAAAACCTGGCTTTACCCCAGGAACTCCCCCTGTCGGAAGATTCCCTCCATGAACTGCTGGATACGGTCCACAGCGCCGGAGACGCCCTTGCCAGGCGGCCTTTCCCCCCGGAAATAAAAGCCTACAAAGAAGCGATCCGGAATTTTGTCCACTATGTGGTGGAGAACGGTTTTGATACCGAAGAACAGACCAGCGAAAATATTTCCAGAGAAAAAATAGGCGGGGCCAATATTGTAAAAAGGAAAAAATATACCCTGGTCCAGGTGATTGATAAAAAGCTTGAAGAGCTGGCCGCGGGAATACTGCGGGGCCAGATACGGCAGCTTGAAATTCTGGCAAAACAGGAAGAGATCAAAGGCCTTTTGGTTGACCTTATGCAATAGGGCGCCGGTAACCCCCGGGTTTTTGGCGCCGTGGAGACGTACATGGCTGACGAATATGACGGTTTACCGGATGATGATATTTCCCTGTTGGAAGACAGGCCCGGCGAAGAAACGCTGGACGCGGATGTTATTGTCCAGGCGAAGGAAGTGGCGCTGGAGCCGGATACCCCCGTATACCGCCTGCGGCTTTCCTACTCCCACGAAACTTTTCTGGCCGCCTATAAGGGCAGCGGGTCCCCTCTTAAGCCCGAAATTCTGGAGCCGGGGAGCAAGGTACTGGTAGCCACCCGCTACGGAAAGGATCTGGCCCAGATCATCGGCCCCGCCCGCTGTCTTTCTTCGGAAATAGCCCGCATTGAACGGGCCGCCACCGAAGATGATCTTGCCAAGGCGGAACGGAACAGGACCGAAGAAGAGGAGGCCTTTCGGGTCTGCCAGCAGAAGATCTCGGCTCATCAGCTGGAGATGAAGCTGGTATCGGTCCATTATCTTCTGGAAGAATCAAAAATACTGTTTTTCTTTACCTCCGAAAACCGGGTGGATTTCAGGGATCTGGTAAAGGATCTGGTATCGGTGTTCAGAACCAGGATAGAGCTGCGCCAGATCGGCGTCCGGGACGAATCCCGGGTAGTCGGAGGCCTGGGAGTCTGCGGCCGGGCCTACTGCTGCAACACCGTTTCCGACAAGCTAAAGCCCGTTTCCATTAAGATGGCCAAGGATCAGAACCTGTCTCTTAATTCCATAAAGATATCCGGTCCCTGCGGCAGGCTCCTGTGCTGCCTGGCCTATGAGCATACGTTTTACAATGAGCAGCGCAAACTGATACCCCAGGAGGGTTCCCGGCTTACCTACGAGGGAAGCTCCTGGAAGGTAACCGAGGTAAACATAGCCGCCGGCAGGCTGACCCTGGGAGCCGAAGACGGCCGCATACTCCAGCTGCCTTTCTGCCGCTTCGCAAAAAATGACGGCCGCTGGTGCATCTGCAGCCAGTCCCGAAGTGATACCTAATTAAGGAAAGAGCGGCCTTACAATTTACGGATAGTTTTACTTTGGGGAAGCTCCGCACCCTTTCTCGGCATGGAACAGCTGGAAATTTGTTGTGCCGAGCAGGTGCATTCAGGGAATATCCCCATAGAGATAATCCGTATACAAGCCATGAACGCCCCTGCTGCAAAGCGCAAAAGCCTCACCAAAATTATTTATGGTGTGACAATAAATCACTCTATCAAGTTTTTTTAATTCAGCGATAAATTCATCGGTCGCAACGTCCGGCCACATGGTTAATCCGTGAATTTCGTCATGGGCCCTGATAAAATCAATAACCTCTTCCGGGGTTTGCGGACTTTGATACAGCGTATAAATAATGCTGGGCCAGTCCCATACGGATTGTACCAGCTGTAACATTTCAGGATTATAAATTTGCGGCACCACGCGGTTCAAAATTTCGATATTAACTTTCCCGGCGGCCCTTTTGATTTCTCCGAACTCGGCAAGGATAATATCAATGCGGCGATCCTCTTTGGTGTCGGTTACCAGAAACATGTCAGGATGGGTGCCCATAAAACCTATCACATCATCAATATCCATGGGTGTCCATTTACCGTTGATTTTTTTACTTTTCCATTCGGCCAGGGTTGGCCCTTCTTCCGGCATTTGGCTTTTCGTAATAGCCATGCCGCTAGCCCAGTCGTGAACAGCTGCCAGCCGGCTATCGGAGGTTAATTCAAAATCAATTTCAAATACACGATGCCCTTTTGCATAATTGAGTTCCACGGCTTCCCTGGCATTTGTATAGGCCGTCATATTACCGGCTTCATCGAACAAGGCTCCGCCGGCATGGGCAACCATTGTATGAAGCCACCACTGTTCCGGCGCTTCACCAAGACGATCTGCTTTTTGAAGCGCCGCTTGTTCCGGCGCATCAGTTACTTCGGTCACAAAATATCCCTGCAGTTTTTTTACCAATTTGTAAGTAAACACGGAGGAAAGGACTATAAAAGATATTCCGGCGGTGACAAAAATTGTTTTTCGAAAGAAATTTTTTCCGGATAATTTATACAGTCCAATCTG
>JAISDG010000104.1 GCA_031265015.1 Spirochaetaceae bacterium
ACGCCAGCAGCAAAATGGTAGTAGACCCCGCAGTTAATAATTTCCTTGCAGAACGAACCTCGTGAACAATGCAACGCTTACACGATACCTCGCCCTTCAGGGCGAGGAGGTTCATTCCCCCCCCCTTGGGCCCTTGGGGGGGCGGCCGCTTCCTGGTTTTGAATTAGTTGACACTTCCTTCACTGCGGACATTCTGCTCTTCTATTACTTTAAGATCCCATCAAAATCAATTTCATAGGCCATTAAAAACACTCCCGGGAATAATAATATGAATAACAGTACTATTTGTTTAGAAGAAAAGGTCATGCGGCTTCTCCCATAAAGTTTCCGGGGAATATCCCTAAGTGATACTTTTTTAGCCGCGCCGCAGGCGTTTTGCTGCCTCCGCGGGGTAACGGTTGTCTGTTAGTCCTGCTCCCGGTATATTTGGGGTCAGAGGGAATGTTATGGGCAAAGTACATACGGGGCCGAAACTGGTCCAATTCGGCGCGGGAAACATAGGCCGCTCGTTTATCGGACAGATCTTTTCCCGCTCCGGCTGGGAAGTGGTATTTGTCGATGTGGACCGGCGGCTGGTTTCCCTGCTGAACGAACGGCGCTGCTATACGGTGGTTATCAAGCGGGAGGGGAAACCCGGCGAGTTCCGCCGGGTGGGACCGGTCCGGGCGGTGGACGGCGGGGATCCGGCGGCCGTCGCCGCGGAACTGGCCGCCGCGGATATGGCGGCTACCAGCGTGGGCAAAAGCGCCCTCCCCAAAATACTGCCGCTTATTGCCAAGGGGCTGGCGGAACGGCGGCGCCTCTCCGGGGACCGGCCCCTGGACATCATTATCGCCGAGAACGACCGGGAAGCGCCGGGGCTGTTCCGTTCCGTTTTACAGAGCGAGCTGGGACCGGACTATCCCCTGGATGCCCTGGTGGGGCTGGTGGAAACCAGCATCGGCAAAATGGTCCCCATCATGAAAGCCGCGGACACCGCGGCGGATCCCCTGATGCTCTTTGCCGAGGAATACGAAACCCTGATCCTGGACAAGCGGGGTTTCCGGGGCCTGCCCTTCGCCGGGCTCCGGGACGAAGGCGCCGCCGGACCGGGGCTTTCGGTATCCGCCATTCATCCGGTGGACCCCATAGCCGCCTATGTGGACCGGAAGCTTTTTGTCCATAACCTGGGACACGCCGCCGCGGCCTACCTTGGCTTTCAGGGGACCTCCGGGGCTGCCGTGACCACTATTCCCGAAGCCCTGGCCCTGCCGGGGGTCGAAGCGGGAGCCCGCCGGGCCATGAACGAAGCGGCGGACGCCCTGGTCCTGGAGTATCCCGGGAAACGGTACCCCGGCAGTTACAGCCGGGAAGATCTGGCCGCCCATATCGAGGACCTCCTCTTCCGCTTTAAGAACCGCGCCCTGGGGGATACGGTATACCGGGTGGGCCGGGACCTGGGACGCAAGCTTGGCCGGGAAGACCGCCTTACCGGGGCTATGCTGCTCTGCGCCAAATACGGCCTTCCCTTTGGGGGAATTGCGGAAGTTTACCGGGCCGCGCTGTCTTTCGCCGTTCCGGCGGAAGACGGCGCGCTCTTTCCGGCGGACAGGGAATTCCGGCGGCGCTACGGCCTGGAAGAAACCGCCTCCGCGGAAAAGGCCCTCCCGGTACTGCGGGAAGTATCGCTTCTGGACAATTCCCGGTCCGCCGACAGGGCGGTCATGAACACAGTCCTTCAAGGCCGCTTTTAATGGCGTAGATCGCAACCTGGGTTCTGTCGCGGAGACCGGTTTTTTGAAGCACCGTCGAAAGGTAGTTGCGAACCGTCCCTTCCGAAAGTTTCAGCCTGGCGGCAATTTGTTTGTTGGTAAAACCCTGACCCACAAAGCTGATGATCTGCATTTCCGAGAGAGAAATCGTTCCGGGCAGCGTATGGGGCGGAGCTTCCAAATCCATATCATCCCTGCCGGTTTTAACCGATAGCTTTCCAAAGGCGGTCCGGGCTGTCCGGAGTTCTCCCCTTGATTTAAGGACATTGTCCGCCACCTGCGCGGCAATTTCCTTAAATCTGGAAGCTATATCGGGAGTCCACAGATGGCCGCCGTGGTAAACCGTACGGATTGCCTGGTACAACAGTTCCGGTTCCGTTTTTTTGGTAATAAATCCCGATATTCCGCTCAAAGCAACCGAAAAAACCCGCCGTTCTTCAATGTCACTGTGGATAATAACCGAAGTCCGGGGGAAACGCTTTTTTATCAATGAGCCGGTCCGTACTCCGTCACAAAGGGGAAGGTCAATGTCCATCAAAACAATATCCGGTTTGCAGGTGTCGACCACTTTGACGGCTTCATAACCGTCGCGCCCGAATCCGGTAACCTGAAAATCATCCTGGCTTGAAAGCCGGCTGCTCAGGGAGTCCCGGTATTTTTCATCGTGGTCAATAATAACGATTTTTATCCGCTTTTTAAGCAAGGTTATCTCCTTTGCAGAAATTCTTTTTTATGATTTACCGGGTTTTGGTTTTTTATACCAGATTTTTGGTGCATTTTTTGCGGGAAATTTGATAAATGTAAACAAGCATTAGTAAGAAAAACGACCAATAGCTGTCATTTGGAAGATATTCCGGTTTTTTTATATTTATCTTGACTTTCATTTTTTGCTGTGCTAAGATTAGGTTATCCAGATAAAAAACTGGAAAACATCTAACCTAGTGGACTTAAATCATGCAGTATTTTGATACTCACGCTCATATAGGGCTCATTGTTGATGATGCTATTGAGCAGCTCATAGTAATCCAGGAGGCCCGCCAGGCTCAGGTAGCCCGGCTGGTGTCAATTTGTAACAGTCTCCACGACTTTTCCACTGTCTACGAGAACCTTAAATCCGCGGCCAACGTGTACCACGCGGTGGGGGTATCTCCTTCGGAGGTCCAGAATCCCGGAAAAGGCTGGGTCCAGATCATTGAACAGAACGTCCGGCTGCCCCGGGTAGTAGCCATTGGGGAAATCGGCCTGGATTATTACCGGAAATTCGGGAACAAAAATTCCCAGATCGAGCTTTTTATTACCCAGCTGGATTTGGCCGCCAAACTGAATATGCCGGTAATTATTCATAACCGGGATGCGGGCCACGATGTACGGGACAGTCTCAAGGATCGGCTGCCGCCCAGGGGGGGTATACTCCACTGCTATTCGGAAGACGCCGAATATGCCAAAAAAGCCCTGGACCTGAACCTCTACTTTTCCTTTGCGGGAAATCTTACCGACCGGAACGCCCGGAATCTCCATGAAACCCTGGAAATCCTGCCCCTGGACCGGATCCTGATAGAGTCGGAAAGTCCGTTTATGGTCCCCGCGGATTACCGGGGCAAGCGGAACATGCCCAAGTACCTGCCCCTGACCGCCCGGTTTATGGCGGAGATGCTGAATCTGGACGAAGCCGAACTCTCCGCCCGGCTCTGGGAAAATTCCAATAGATTCTTCGGATTACCGGAAAAATGATCCCGCCGCCTTTTCCCGCCCTAAAGCTCCCCCGCGCAAGCGGGGTCTTGGGTATCAGACCCCACCGCAAATAGACCGGCAGCGTGTTGTACCATCCCGTAACCATCGGTTCCCTTGAACTGCCGGGAAATCTGTTCCTGGCTCCGGCGGCGGGTTATACCGACCGGGCGTTCCGTTCCATCTGCGCCGAAGCGGGGGCGGATCTTACCTTTACCGAACTGGTTTCCGCCGAAGCGCTGACCCGCCGTCCCGAACTGTACGGGCTATCGGGGCCTTCGCCCGGGGCAAAGCCCGGAATCCCGCCAAGGGCGGATTCCGCCTGTCTGGTACGGCGGGGCGCTACGGAAAAGCGGTACGGGGTCCAGCTTTTCGGCGCCCAGCCGGACACCCTGGGCCGGGCCTGCGCCCTGCTTAAGCCCCTGGAGCCCGACGTGGTGGATCTGAACGCGGGGTGCCCGGTTCCCAAGGTGGTAAAATCCGGGGCGGGTTCCGCTTTAATGCGGGACCCGGCCCGGCTGGGCAGGGCGGTGGAGGCCCTGGTCCGCTCCAGCCGGGAAAGCCTGGGAAACGCGCCGGTAACGGTAAAAATCCGCGCCGGCTGGGACGCCGCCTCCCGGAACTATGCCGAATGTGCCCGAATCGCCGTAGAAGCGGGAGCGGCCATGGTAAGCCTTCATCCCCGGACCAGAACCCAGGGCTATGGGGGAACCAGTGACTGGTCCCTGATCGCGGATATGGCCGGCCGTCTTTCCGTGCCGGTCTGCGGTTCCGGGGACCTGTATACCCCCGAAGACGCCCGGCGCATGCTGGAGGAAACAGGCTGCGCCGCAGTTATGTTTGCCCGGGGCGCGATGGGGAACCCCTTTATTTTTACCCTGACAAAAGCCCTGCTGGGAGTGCCGGGCGTCCTGCCGGAGTACCTGGAAACGGACCGGCTCCGGGCAGCCCGCCTTCGGGCCGGCCTGCGGCATCTGGAAATGCTGGCGGAGGATCTGGGTGAAACCCGGGCCTGCCTGGAGATGCGCAGGCAATTTTGCGCCTATACAAAGGGCATTATGGGCCAGCCGGGGATGCCGGGAGGCGCGGCGCTCCGGGAAAAAATCATTCATGCCGGGACTATTGCGGAATACCGGGAGATTCTGTCATACTATAAGGTAGTATGAAAAGTAAATTCTGCCAAATATGTATTCTTCTGTTTACAGGAATGGCGTTTTCTCTTTCGGCCCAAACCAGGGAACCGCCGGTCAGCGCCGATCCCATCTGGGAACAGGATTTAAGGGGAACCGTAATCGGCCTTCCTACCCTCCAGGCGGAATCGGTGGTGGTGGTTCTGGAGGAAGGTGACGTTAAATCCTACAGCCGTTTTGGTAACTGGCTGTGGACCTACAACGCCGGTGAAAAACTTACCCCCTTTGTCAGCCGGGCCCGGGAAGGTACCACCTATGTTTGTACCGCCGGGGGAACGGTGATTGCCGTGAACCGGATAGGCCGGGAACTGTGGAAGCTGAAACTGGATACTCCCATCACCGCCCCTATTGTCATAGGCTGGGACGGCAGGCTGTTTATCCCCGCGGGTTCCAAAGTTTTCTGCCGTACCGCGTCGGGTCATTCCCTGTGGTCCGTTGATCTGGGCAGTTCCATTTTTGTAAAGCCCGCGCTGGATCGCCGGGGCGGACTGGCCATGGTACTGGACAACAATGAATTTGTCCTCTTAAGCCATTTAAGCGTCATCGAAAGATTCCAGCTTAGCTCCAAGCCGCTGCACATTATTCCTCTGGAAATTTCCAGAGGCAGGGACGCTTTTTTCCTTTTTTACGCTTCCGGCGCGGTGGAACGGCTTTACCGGGAAACTACCGGAAGCCTGGCGAGTGAACCCCTGCCCAATCTGGGCCAGACCCCCGCCGCGGCGGCGGGCTGGCAGGACAAAATCGCCGTTACCCTTCGGGACGGCAGAACCCAGCTTATCTCCGTTTCCAGCGGATCAGTGGAGTGGACCGAAAACAGCCATGAAACTACCGCGGAACGGGGCAGCGGCAGCGTTGAACCCTACTGGGCGGCCATGCAGTTTGATGAACGGGGCATTTATGTCCTTTCTACCAAAGGAGCCACCGGCTTCCGGGCATCCGACGGCCGCAGGCTGTGGATCCTCCGCATTACCGGCGCGGCGGCGGTTCCTTCGTTCAGTGATGAAGGGTACCTGTATTCCGGCGGTACAGATCATTTCCTCCACGCCTACCGGATAGAAGAACGGAAACGGAACGTACCCCGGTCCATGTACGGCCCCATGCCCGAAGGCTCTTACGGCCTGGGAAACCCTCCCCCCTCAACCTGGGCTAAGGTAGGGGAAGGCCGCTACGATCCCCTGATTATCCAGATGATGCACGATGAAATTGACGCCGCCATCAAGTCCGGCCAGATTGGCATTCACGAACCCGATTATGTGGGCTATTTAATGGAGATGGCCAGTATTTCCCTTTCCCCCACCTATTCCCCGGTCCGCCCCCAGGTACAGATCCTTGAACGGGCGGAATGTATCAGGCAGCTGGGGTTTCTTGGCTCCCGGGAAACCGTTCCTTTCCTTGCCAGGCTTTTTGCCCACAAGTTTTCCAACGGGACCTATGAAGATCCCGAAATACTCAAGGCCTGTTGTCAGGCCCTTGGCCGTATAGGGGTGGATCCCGCGGGAGACGCCATCAGGGCCTTTACCTACCTTCTGGCCCCGGACAACGCGACCATGGATCCCGCGGCTTTGATGGCCGCGGCTACCGCCACCAAGGATCTCTGCCGTTTTTCCGGCCCCCCCTTAAGCGATGCGGGGATACGGCTTTTGCGGGCCTTTACCGCCACGGATTTTCCGGCGGTGGTAAAACGGCACGCCACCAGGGAACTGGAGGCCCTGTTTAAATGAACCTCCCCCGCCCAAGGGCCTCCGGGGCGGGGTATTAGACGGTCTTCCAGTCAAAGACCGCGCAGTAATACGTTTCGGGGTGATGAAAAAGCCCGTCGTAGGCCTCCATGGCCGATTCGGGCCTGAACGTATGACTGATAATCCGCCGGGGTTCAATAACGCCGGTTTTTACGAGGGCCGTAAAACTGGCTATGTTCCGCTCAATGGATTCCCGGCTTCCCTCTTTCCTGTAGAACGGATACCGTCCGTTAAAGGCGCCGGTGACCGTCATCATCTTCATATGGATCCGGTTAAAAACCGGAGTTATATTGCAGGTATGATCGATCCTGGGAGAGCCCAGCAGCAGGACCTGTCCATAGTCGCCGCAGCTCATCACCGCACTGATGATCCCCTCGGAACGGCCTGTGGCATCCACGGTAATGTCCGCCTCCCGGCCAAAAAATTCCTTTACCCTCCCGGCCTGCTCCTGCCAGTCACCGGCCGGCAGGGCGTTCCGCAGTCCCGCCTGCCGGGCATGGATCGTCCGGTTTTCCACGGCGTCAATGCCCAGGACCTCCGCGCCGGAAGCCTGGTACAGCAAAGCCGTCAAGAGGCCCACCACCCCAAGGCCGAACACGCAGACCTTATCCCCCAGTTTAAGATCCGCGGGAAGAATACCGTTCATGGCCACCAGTCCCAGATGGAGCAGGCTTGCATCTATGCTGCTTAAGAAATCATATTCAGGACCAAGCTTAATCAGCATGCCCAGACTGCTCATTGCCGGGATGCCGTATATCTGCAGCTCCTGATGGGGACCGCTGAACAGTACCCGGTCCCCCGGAACAAAAACCTCCGGCGAAGCCGCCGCGGACTGTGAAAAATTCACGGCTTCTATCCTTCCTATGGAAGCATAGCCGGGATAGACCGGATACCGGACCCCCTTTTTTAACCCGTACACCCGGGACAGTTCCGTCCCCGAACTTATCAGCGACGCTTCGTTCCTGATAAGAAGCTCCCCCTCTTTAAGGTCCGCATCCAGAGCCTCGGCGATGCAGACGACATCGCCGGAAGCGTTGATCTTAACATTTCGGCTTGTAGGCATGGGATGAGTATATTATATCCATGGAGCATGCTCAATATAAAAAAAGAAAGCTTATCCGTTCTCCCGGAACGGATAAGCCCGCCGGCGGATCAAAAAAACAGCCAATAGCTGCCAATATCGTCTTACAGTTATTTGCAGAAAATTAAATTCAGTATTAAACAAAAGCGTATGGCAAAACATTTTAAGGGTGAGGACATCCGTAAAATCTTCGGTGCTAACCTTAAACTGTTTCGTACCCGGAAAGGCCTTTCACAGCTTGCCCTTTCCGCCAAATCGGGCCTTGCCCACAATTTTGTCAATGATATTGAAAACCGGAAAAAATGGGTGTCTCCGGAAACCATAGCCAAGCTGGCGGCAGTTCTTGATGTGGAACCTTACCAGCTTTTAATGGCTAATCCCCTGGATGGAAAACAAACCAAGCGAATACATGTGTACCTTGACGAATTAAAGGACAGCTTTAATGAAGTGGTGGGAGAAATTAAAGCTTCCTATCTCATGCAGGGAAAAGATGACCGCTGACCGCCGCCGCTACCTTGAAAAGATCATCTCCCATCCTTAGAGTATACCATAAGATGAAAATTATCATCGTCCCGGATTCATTTAAGGGAAACATGAGCGCCGGCGAGGTCTGCGCGGCCATTGAAGAAGGCATCCGGAATGCGGAAGCGGCGGCCGGAAAACAGCCCGCGGAGGTGCTCAAGCTCCCCCTGGCGGACGGCGGGGAAGGAACCGCCAGGGCCTTAACCGAAGCGGCGGGAGGCCGTTTTGTGAAAGTCCGGGTTACAGGGCCCCTGGGCGATCCGGTAACCGCCGCGTTCGGCCTTATCCATGATGAAAAAACCGCCGTCCTGGACCTGGCGTCCGCATCGGGGATTGAGCTTATCCCCCGGGAAAGGCTCAATCCCCTGAAGGCCACCACCCGCGGAGCAGGGGAACTGATTGCCGCGGCCCTGGACGCGGGCGCCAGGGACCTGGTCATCGGCATCGGGGGCAGCGCCACCAACGACGGCGGGATGGGCATGCTGGCGGCGCTGGGCTTTAAGCTGCTCGACGAAGCGGGTAAACCGTTAGGTCCGGGAGCCGAGGCGCTGGCCCGGGGAGCGTGGTTTGACTCAAGCGGCGCCAATCCCCGGCTTAAGGAAACTACCATTACGGTAGCCTGCGATGTGACGAACCCTCTGCTGGGTCCCCGGGGAGCGTCGGCAATTTTTGGCCCCCAAAAGGGAGCGGATCCGGCCATGGTACAGGTCCTGGACAACTGCCTTGCCAGGCTGGGACAATGCTGGGTTGACGCGGGGCTTGCCCCGGATGTAGAACAGCCCGGAGACGGCGCCGCCGGCGGCGCCGGGGCCGCGCTGCGGATTTGTCTGGGGGCAAAGATAGAATCCGGGGCCATGCTGGTAATGAAGCACGCGGGCTTTTTTGAAAAGATCTCCGGCGCGGATCTGGCGATCACCGGCGAAGGGATGAGCGACAGCCAAACCCTTAAAAGCGGCAAACTCTGCGCCATTGTAGCCCGGGAAAGCCATGCTGCCGGGGTTCCTGTGGCGCTGCTTTCGGGCGGCCTTGGCGGAGATCTGCCGGAGATCCTTGGCCTGTTCGATTACGCGGCATCTATTTCCTGCGGCGAAACAAGTCTGGACGACATGATCCGCCAAAGCCGCCGGGATTTGGTTTTTGCCGCGGAAAACTTTGTCCGGGCCGTCTTTCTGGGAAAACGGTAATGGAACCGGGATATTCCGCCGGGCGGGCGGCGAACGAAGGTTCCCCGCCGGAAAAACCCATAGACGATGTCACCGGCATGACCCCCGCCGCCGCGAAAGAATATATCTTTGAGTTCCTTGCCGCCATTAAACTGAATGAAAAGGAGATTGCCCATCTGGAAGCGGAAACAGATAAATGGCGGAAACGACTTGATCTGGCCCATTCCGGCGGGGAACCGGATTTGGTCCTTGAAGCGGAACGCCGGGCCGCGGAAACGGACAATGCCCTGGCGTCCCTTAAAGCCGAAACGGCGATCCTCCAAACCCCGGTGAAAAAAATGACTGCCCAGCGGCCCGGTCTGGCCGCCCGGGAACGTTCCGTTGACCCCGACACGCTGACGCAGGAAATACTTATCGCCGCGGGTCTTAATTCCGGAGACGAAGACAAACTTGAACAGGAAAGAATTTTCGCCGCCTTTGAAAAAAACGCTGCCGCCGATAAGGCCCTAGCGGCGATGAAGGCGAAACTCGCGGGCACGGAGAACATTCCG
>JAISDG010000073.1 GCA_031265015.1 Spirochaetaceae bacterium
TTAATTACGCTCTTGCCGGGTATGACGTTTTAACCTTGGTCCTGGGCCGCCATACGCGGGGCGGGATTGCACCCCCGCCGGGGCACTTTGTTTGGTTCAACCGGCTTTTATACCGGGAGGAATCGCGTTTGTCCTGACCACTGATAGGGGGAAGATCCTTTGGACAGGATACACCGGGGACAAAGGCTCCTTCTCCATGAGGTATAAACGCCCCGCATAGCCACAAAATGCCTCCCGCGGGGCGGTAACACGCCTCTGCCCCGCGTATGGCGGACTCGGTAACAGGCTTAAACGCCATAACCAAGAAGGGCGTAGTCATTTACCACCGGCATAGCCGGTGGCTTGAGGAAGCCCCCTTAACGGGGGCATTTTAGTTTATTTTTGGTCCATCCAGATTCAGCAGACCTTGTTGGCCCTTATCAATATCCGCCTGATTCTTGATGTAGTCCCGTATTTGTTCTTCGTTCAGCCCTACGGTGCTCACACAATACCCCCGAGTCCAAAAATTCTTGTTCCTAAATCCTTTCGTTACCTTCAGGATTTCCCGATGTATCCGTATGGCGCTTTTCCCTTTCAAATACCCGATCGTCATCGCTATGCTGTATTTCGGCGGAACCGATATACCCATAGGGATATGATCCGGCATTGCATGCCCTTCTAACAGTTCTATGCCCTTATACCGGCATAGCTCCCCGAGCATTTGCCCCACGCGCTTCTTCACCTTCCCATACAGGATTTTCATCCGGTATTTTGGTACGATTACGATGTGGTACTTACATTCCCACTTCGTATGTGCTAGACTTTGCCAATCTTTCATTGGTACTCCTCTGGCGGCCTTGTTCGGGGGCTTCCCCAGGAGTACTTTATATCATTGCCTTATTCGAATCACGCAGGACACGGCATAGCCCCGGCATTACCGGCGTTTGCCGTACCGGTTATCGACCGCGCCGGTGAAGGACGCTTCCGTTAGGCCGTAGCCTTCGGATTCCTGTTTGTTTCCCGCGGGTTCCACATGGACCATGATGTCAAAAATGCCGTCCAGCCTGCTTTTAACGGCGTTTTCCACCTTACAGGCGATGTTGTGGGCTTCGCCGATGGTAAGCTTCGGATCCACCTCGATATCAAGATCAATGTCCCAGAAACCGGCGATCCGCCGCATCCGGGTACGGTGGGGATTCCCCGCTTCCGGCACCGAACGGACCGCGTCAAAGAGGAGCCGGTACGACGCGTCGTCGGAACTGTCCATGAGTTCCGCATTGGCCTCCAGGAAAATGCCCACCGCGTTTTTAAGCACCCACAGGCCCACCAGGATCGCGGTAATCAGATCGATGGTTCCGATATGGAGGTACAGGGAAAAACCCAGCCCCACCAGAACCCCGGCGGAGGTAAGCACGTCCCCGGCCATGTTCTTGGCGTTGGCCCTGAGCATGGCCGAATCCGCCTTTTTGCCAAAGAAGTACTGGGTCCGGGAAAGGAGTATCTTTCCCGCGATGGAAATAATGGTAACCACCAGCGCCGCCCGGCCGGGAACCTCCGGCTTAACCCCCAGGATAAGCTTGTGTACCGAATTGAGGATCAGCTGGCCGCCGGCAAAAAAGAGCACCATGGAAAGCAGGGCGGTGGCTACCGTTTCCGCCCGGCCGTGTCCCCAGGGGTGCGACTTGTCCGCGGGCCGGGCAATCACCGCCGCGACAATCAGGGTCATGACGGCGATAAGGATGTCCATGGACGAGTCGATCCCGTCCCCCAGAACCGCAAGGCTGTCCGCCAGGATCCCTGTAACGATTTTCAGCGCGGCCAGGATACAATTTCCAACCAGGGCGGTCACGGAAGCGAATTTGATAATCGCCGCCCGCCGGTTTCTTTGGGCGCTATCCGGAGAAATATCCCGCGGATTTTTCTCCGTACCGGCGTCAGCCATGGCGGTTCTCGTAAAAAGCAATGGCCCGGTGTTTTATAAAGGTATCCAATACCCGGGAGGAACTTATATTTTCATTGGGGATAAATCCGCCGGCCATGTTGTCATGGCCGCCGCCCACTCCGCAGCCGTCCGTCAAGTAGCGGATCAGATCGTTAGCCTTAACCCCGTCGCAGGTGCTGCGGACCGAAATCTTAACGCCGGTATCCCGGATCGCGTAGGCAACAACGATGTTGACCCCCGAAACGCTGACGACGATGTCCCCCGCCGCGCCCAACAGGGAATCGTTCACGCTTTTAAGGCGCAGAAACCCAAGCTCGTCATAGATCTCTACGGTTTTAAAGGCCTCCGCGTACAGCTCCAGATCCCGGACGGAAATTTCGTTGCCCTTAAGCTCCACAATCATATCGATGTCCGAAAGGCTGTAGAGCCGGTAGAACATATTGATGTCCAGGTCCGACGCTCCCCGGGTAAGATTATCGGTATCCATAAAAATCCCATAGAGCAGGGCGGTAGCAACTATCCTGGGCGGCTCAACATTGTTTTCAAAAAACCAGTCGGCCACAATGGCGCTGCAGCTGCCCGCCTCGGGCCGGATATCCTCAAAGCGGTAACCCTGGTTGCCCTTGTATTCATGGTGATCGATGGCCGCCACTTCGTCGGTGGGAAGATCCGTGATATTGGCGTTGCCCTTCTGGGCGTCCACCAGCACCGCCCAGTCTTCGGTACCCAGGGTGGCCGCTTCGCTGGCGGGAATCATCGGCACCTTGAACAGTTCCAGCATCCGCAGGGAATTGGCCTTTTCTATTTCCTGGTCGTACACAATGGCAAGTTTTTGTATGCCCCGCAGGGAAAGGAGGTAATACAGTCCCAGGCTGGACGCAATGGCATCCGGGTCCGGTACATTATGGGGCTGGATAAACACCTCATCGGGGGCATCCTTCAGGATGTTTACCAGGGTATCAAGTTTGGTCATTTTACAAGTATACCACCGGAAACGGCCGGGTTGGTAGAGGGCGGCCCCTGGCAGCAATTTTCGAAATAACCACGGACAGGCCCGGACCAACACGGACAAAATATAAAGTTCTAATTTCCGGGTTAAAATCCGCGGCTTTTGACTTGGAATCCCCGGCTTTTGAGTTAGAATCCCCGGCTTTTGAGTTGGAATCCGCGGCTTTTGACTTAAAATCCGCGGCTTTTGGGTTGGAATCCCCGGTTTTTGGGTTAGAATCCGCG
>JAISDG010000106.1 GCA_031265015.1 Spirochaetaceae bacterium
CCCTACGCCATGCGGATAGATTCCTGTATAAGCGGTAACGAGGCCCTAAAACTGGTGGAAAGCAACAAGTACGATCTGGTGCTGATGGATCACATGATGCCCGGCATGGACGGCATTGAAACTACCCAGGCTATCCGGGCCCTGCCGGGGGAGTATTTTCAAAAATTGCCCATCGTGGTTCTTACCGCCAACGCCATCTCGGGAATGAGGGATATGTTCCTGGAATCGGGCTTTAATGATTATATTTCCAAGCCCGTTGAGATCATCAAACTGGATGATATTATTGCCCGGTGGATTCCGGGGGAAAAACAGATAAAAGCCGGGACCCTTATCCGCCGGGAACGTTTAGGCGGAGAACCGGAAATTCGTATTCCCGGCGTGGATACGCAAAGGGGCATTGATATGACCGGCGGAACCGAGACGGGCTACCGGCGGGTGCTGGCCCAGTTTTATAAGGACGCCCTGGAGCGGCTGCCGGTTTTTGCCGCGCCCCCCGGTGAAACGGCGGATGGGGATAATGGCCGGTTTTCCGTCTTTACCGCCCAGGCCCACGCGATAAAAAGCGCCGCCGGGACTATCGGCGCGGCGGAGGTATCGGCGGAGGCGGCGGTTCTGGAAGCGGCGGGGAAGGCGGGAGATATGGAAACAATCCGCAAGACTTTGCCCGGTTTCCATGAGCGCCTGACGCGGCTTATCGAAGCCATAGGAAAAGTGCCGAAGGGGAACGCCGCGCCCCGCTCTGAGTCTTCCTTCTCCGTTCTTTATTCCCCGCTTGCCGCATTAAAACAGGCGCTGGAAGCAAAAAACATGAAGGAAATTGATCGGCTGCTGGCGGAACTTGAACAGGCGGCGGATGAGGAAACGCGGGAATGGATAAACGCTATTTCCGACAAAATACTGATGGGGGAATACGGGGAAGCGGCCGGATGTATTGATGACCTCATAAAAGGAAGCCACCATGAGTCTTAAAAAGCTGTTTTTGAATATTGCCCTGTCGGGAAAGACCTTTGAAAACGATGAAACGGGTTTAAACAATCTCTTTATCCGCTATTCGCTTATGAATCTGGCTCTGGCCGCGGGTTTTATTATTCTGGTGTCCTTTACGTTTGAATCGGTTTTGCAGGGATCATACGTTGACGCCGTCCTTAACGGGTCAATGGCCCTTTTGTGCCTGGTCTCCTTCTTCCTGGCCCGGACAAACATTATACCCGAGGTTCCCATCCTTATTTCCGTATTGGGCTATCCCATTCTTTGCGCGGGGCTGGTCCTGAACGGCGCCGCCCAGGGGTCGGGTTTTGTGTGGATGTACATGTATCCCCTTATGGCGACTATTCTTATGGGATTGAAATTCGGCGTTGTTCTTTCGCTGGTTATGGTTGTGCCGGTTTCTTTTATAACGCTGGTACCCGGTCTTTCCGGTTACGCCTACGAAACCTCCGCCGCCCTGCGCCTGATTGTCGCCTATTTTTTGGTCCTGGGTATGACCATTACCTTTGAAATTGCCCGGGGAGCAAAAGAAAAGGCCAATCTGGACTTGACCCGCAGCCTTAAGGCCCAGCGGGACGAGATTGCGACGCTCAAGGAAAAGGCCGATGCCGCCAGTGAGGCGAAAAGCAGTTTTCTTGCCAACATGAGTCACGAGATCCGCACCCCCATGAACGCGGTTATCGGCATGACCGAATTGCTTCTCCGGCAGGACCTGGGCCCGGAGGCGAAGGAAAATCTTTTCACCATTAAGCAGGCGGGAACGAATCTGCTTTCGATAATCAACGATATTCTGGACTTTTCGAAGATAGAAGCGGGGAAGCTTGAAATTGTGGAAGTGGAATACCTTTTCGCTTCCCTGGTCAACGATGTAATTAATATTATCAGGATACGGCTGGGAGAAAAGCCCCTGCGTTTTACCACCATGATCAACGGGAAACTGCCGGTAAAATTATTTGGGGATGAGGTACGGGTTCGGCAGATACTTTTGAATCTGCTTACCAACGCGGTGAAGTACACCCAAAGAGGAAATATTATCTTTTCGGTATGGAGTGAAACGATAGAAACCCCGCCGGGGGACAAAACTTCCCGGCCCGGTTTTACGCTGCGCTTTGAGGTAAGGGATACCGGCATCGGCATAAAGGCCGAAGACATGGGCAAGCTCTTTGACAACTTTATGCAGTTTGACAGCAAACGGAACCGGGGCGTGGAGGGAACGGGGCTGGGACTGGCGATAAGCCGGAATCTGTGCCGCCTTATGGGGGGCAGTCTGATCGCGGAAAGCGTGTACGGAGAGGGCAGTGTCTTTACCGCCGAAATACCCCAAAAGGTACTGGACCGGCGGCCCTTTGCCCCGGTGGAAGACGCGGAACACAAGAACTGTCTGGTGTTTGAGGGGCGGAAAACCTTTGCCATGTCCATTACCTATACCCTTGAGAGCCTTGGAGTACCGAATAAACTTGTCCATGATAAGGACGAACTGATAAAGGAATTGCAAAGCGGCCGGTATCAGTTTGCCTTTATTGCCTGGCCCATTGCGGAGGAAATACTGGGGATCCTGAAAAAAAACGCCCACACGGTAAGCGTGGTGGCCATGGCGGAATACGGGAAAAAGATACCCCTGGGCTGCGGGGAACTGTACATGCCCACCCAGCCGGTTATGGTTGCCAATATCCTGAACGGAAAAAACACGAACTTTGGTTTTCAGGATACCGAATTTCTGGACATCCGTTTTACCGCCCCCGAAGCCCGTATCCTGGTGGTGGATGATATTGCCAGCAATATCGATGTGGTAAGCGGCCTGCTTGCCCCCTACAAAATGGCTATAGACAGGGCGGATGGCGGGATTGAATCGATTGAGATGGTAAAAAAGCAACACTACGATCTTGTCCTGATGGATCACATGATGCCGGGCATAGACGGCATTGAGGCGGCCGCGGCTATCCGCGCCTGGGAAGAATCCCAACAGGCATTGGAAAATCCGGCCTTGAGTTTCGGCGAAGACGAAACTCAAAGGAATCCGCGTAGGCGGATTCCAATAATAGCCCTTACCGCCAACGCCGTTTCGGGAATGAAAGAAATGTTTCTGGAAAAGGGCTTTAACGATTATCTGTCCAAACC
>JAISDG010000144.1 GCA_031265015.1 Spirochaetaceae bacterium
CTTCTGACGTCCAAGGACATTGTATACCGCTGTGACGCCGCGGATATCAAGGGGATCATCTGTGTGGATGAGCCGAAGATCATGGCGGCCATTGAAGAGGCGGAAGAAAAGCTTTCCGCTGGCGCCCGCGAAGTCGCCGATGGCAAGGCGGGCGGCGGCAAAGCGGGTAAACCCGCGCTGCGGTATAAGGCTTTTATGCGGTCCGTCCATTCGGCGGACGCTCCCGCCGGGGCCGTCGCGAAGGGGTGGGTGGATTTTAAACCCCTGCTGGAAAAAGCCTCCGCGGAATTCGCCCGGCCCGAAAAGGTCAACTCCAACGATGATATTATGCTGCTCTACTTTACTTCCGGTACCACGGGGATGCCCAAAATGGTGCGGCATAACTTTGCCTATCCCCTGGGACACATCGTCACCGCCCGGTACTGGCACCAGGTCCGGGAAGGGGGACTCCACCTGACCGTGGCGGATACCGGCTGGGCCAAGGCGGCCTGGGGAAAAATCTACGGCCAGTGGATCTGCGGAACGGCGGTTTTTGTGTACGATTATGACCGTTTTGTTCCGTCCGCCATGCTGGATGTGATAGTCAAGTACGGGCTTACTACCTTCTGCGCTCCGCCGACGGTATACCGCTTCTTTATAAAAGAAGATCTTCCCCACTGGGATTTTTCTTCCCTTAAGCACTGTACCGTCGCGGGGGAACCGCTGGAACCGGAAATCTATGAACGGTTCCGTCAGGGTACGGGGATTAAGCTGCGGGAATGTTACGGCCAGACGGAACTGACCGTTACCTGCTGTACTTATCCCTGGCTGGAACCCAAGCCCGGCTCCATGGGAAAGCCTTCGCCGGGTTACGACATAGATCTGCTTCGGGACGACGGTTCTTCCTGCGATATGGGTGAGGAAGGACAGCTGGTAGTCAGGACCGGCCGGCGCAGGCCGGTGGGTATTTTTGACGGTTACTACCGGGACGATGCCTTGACCGGCTCTGTCTGGCACGACGGCATCTACTATACCGGCGACATGGCCTGGCGGGACGAGGACGGCTACCTGTGGTTTGTGGGCCGTTCCGACGACGTGATTAAAAGCTCCGGCTACCGCATCGGCCCCTTTGAAGTGGAAAGCGCCCTGATGGAGCATCCGGCGGTGCTGGAATGCGCCATTACCGGAGTGCCCGATCCGGATCGGGGTACGGTGGTAAAGGCGACGGTGGTCCTGGCCAAAGGCTGGTCCCCTTCGGAGGAACTGAAAAAGGAACTTCAAAACCACGTGAAGAAGATCACCGCCCCCTACAAGTACCCCCGGATTGTGGAATTCGTAACCGAACTTCCCAAGACAATCAGCGGAAAAATCCGCCGGGTCCAGATTCGGGAAGGCGATTCAGGTAAAGCGGATGCATAACAGGTACCTTAATGCCGTTACCGATAACTCAAGCATCGACCCGGAACTTTTTGACCGGTTCAACGTCAAGCGGGGGCTGCGGAACGCCGACGGTACCGGCGTTCTGGTGGGCCTTACCCGAATCGGCGATGTCCATGGCTACATCCTTGACGAAGGGGAAAAGATTCCCGTGGACGGCCGGCTTTACTACCGGGGCGTCGACGTGGAAGAACTGGCAAAAAACGCCGCGGCGGAGAACCGTTTCGGTTTTGAAGAAACGGTGTACCTCCTGCTTTTTGGAAATCTGCCCAATAAAAAACAGCTGGAGGATTTCTGCGCCCTCGTGGGAAACTCCCGGGCGCTGCCCAAAAATTTTGCCGAAGACTCTATCATGAAGGCCCCTTCCAGGGATATTATGAACAAGCTTGCCCGGTCGGTCCTGACCCTCTATTCCTACGATGAAGCGCCGGAAAACCTGTCCCCCGAAAATGTACTGCGCCAGTGCCTGGAGCTTATCGCCCGGTTTCCCACCATCGCGGCCTATTCCTACATGGCAAAAAAGCACTACTACGATCACGAAAGCCTTATCATCCACATGCCCGATTCGGGCCTGTCCAGCGCCGAAACGATCCTCTCCCTGATCCGGCCGGATCAGTACTATACCCGGCTGGAGGCGGAGATCCTTGACCTGGCCCTGATCCTCCACGCGGAACACGGCGGGGGCAACAATTCAACCTTTGCGGTACACCTGGTATCTTCCGCCGACACGGATACCTTTTCCGCCATCTCCGCGGGCATCGTTTCCCTGAAAGGCTTTAAGCACGGCGGGGCCAACATCAAGGTGATGCGGATGATGGACGAAATCAAAAAGAACGTTAAACGCTGGGACAGCGAGACGGAAGTGGCCGGCTTTCTGGAAAGGATTTTGCGGGGCGAAGCCTGCGACGGTTCGGGCCTTGTTTATGGACAGGGCCACGCCGTGTATACCAGGAGCGATCCCCGGGCCCGGCTCCTCCGGGATAAGGCGGCGATCCTGGCGGAAGAAAAACGCCTTACCGGTGAATTCGACCTGTACCGGCTTATTGAGCGCCTTACCCCCGAGATCTTTAAAAAGGTCAAGGGCTCCGACAAGGTAATCTGCGCCAATGTGGACTTTTATTCCGGCTTTGTGTACAAAATGCTGGGAATCCCCCCGGAGCTCTACACCCCCCTTTTCGCGGTAAGCCGGGTAGCGGGCTGGTGCGCCCACCGGCTGGAGGAGCTTGTCTCCGGGGGGCGGATAATCCGCCCCGCGTACAAGTGCGTCCAGAAACGCCGGGAATATATTCCCCTGGATAAGCGGAAATAGGCTCTTAGTTGGAGCGCTCCCCGGCCAGGGCATAATCGGCCTTGGCCAGTTCCCGTTCACCCTTTTGGGCGTAGGCGTTTCCCCGCAGGATATAGAGGAACGCCGAACCGGGGTTCATGCCGATTGCCCTGGTATAGTCGGCAACGGCCTGGTCGTAATCCCCCTTTTGGTACCAGGCAAGCCCCCTGCCGTAGTAGGGATATGCCAGGTCAGGGTATAGCTCGACAGCTTTGGTATAATCCCCGACAGCCTTGTCATATTCCCCCTGCTTCATGTACACGTTGGCCCGGTTGTTGTAGGGATGGGCGGATGCGGGGTTCAATTCGATGGCGGACGTATAGTCCGCCAGGGCGTTATCCAGATCGCGCTTTCCCTCATAGGCAAGCCCCCGGTCGTTGTAGGCCGCGAAGGTATTGGATTTAAGGCCGATGGCCCGGGTAAATTCGGTAACGGCGGTATCGAAATCCCCGTCCAGATACGCCGCGTATCCCCGGGCATAGGGATCGTAATCTCCGTTAAGCCTGGCGGCCTCGATGTAATCGGACCGGGCCTGGTCGTATTCGATCCGGGCGCTGTGGGCGTTGCCCCGGCCCGCGTAGGCATCGGCCAGTTCGGGATTCAGGGAAACCGCCTGGGTATACTCGTTGACGGCGTTTTCAAAGTCATGTTGGTCATAATAGGCGTTGCCCCGGGTAAAATGTTCCTGGGCTTCTTTCTGGCCCTGGGTGGAAGCGCATCCGGACAGGACTGCCAATCCCAGGCAGGCGATAAGGTACTTAACATACAGCGGCTTTTTCATATCCAACTCCTCTGTTTTATGAATATACTTTACAGTATCAAAGATGGCTCCCCGGGTGTCAAGATTTAGCTCTAGACAACGGAAATAAGGTGAACTATACTGCAAAGTAATAACTACTCTCAAGTAAGGGGTTTTGTATGAAGAAACAAATGGTTTTTGTTATGCTCGGATTGTTCATTTCCGCGGTTCTGTTTGCCCAGACTACCCAGGATGCGGAGGGCGCAAGAAGCGCCCGGACTACGGGTGTGGGCAGTCAGTATGAAGAGTCCGGCGTCCAGGGTACCCAGGATTTTGGCCGGGGCGGCTATAGCGGAATCAAACTGGCGCCGATTGAAATTGAGGACCTGCTTTCAGAGGCCCCCAACGCTTATGTTATTGTCAACGGCTACATCATCGGCCAGCGGGTTCCCGGAACCTTTGTCCTTGCCGACGATCCGGATGATCCCCAGATTTCCGTAGTTGTCTACCTGAACGATTATTTCTGGGCCAACCTCGAGATCGATTCCTCCACCCCCGTGCTGGTGTACGGAACCGTCTCCAGATCCGATTTAAGAACCGAGATTAACGGCGACCGGGTTGAAATTCAGGGCGGACAGTAAAACGGCTTTTTTGCCAAAAGAGGGCTGCCTTAAAAAGGCGGCCCTTTTTGTTCCGGGGATATGTTGAATACGCCGTGACCGAAATAACCCGCCGTATTGTTAAAGCAATCCGCGCCGTCCCGCCGGGGAAGGTGTGTTCCTACCGGGACGCGGCCAGGGCCGCGGGCCTTGCCAACGGAGCGCGGCAGACGGTCCGGGTTCTTCACAGCATGACGGAATCGGAGGGGCTGCCCTGGCACCGGATTATCCGTTCCGACGGCAGTATCGCCCTGGAAAGCGGGAACGGCCGGGAACTGCAAATCAAGCTTCTCCGCCTGGAGGGCGTTACCGTTTCCAAAGACGGCCGGGTCGATATGAAAGCCTATTCGGCCTATTCGGCCGCCGGTAATTGACACAAACGGCGGCTTTGTGGTACGTTTTTACGGGCTGTTCGGCCCTAAATCCGTGGATCAGGATTTTCATAAAGAGTCTTTAGCCGGGCAATAGCGCAGTTGGTTTAGCGTACAAGTCTGGGGGACTTGGGGTCCCCGGTTCAAATCCGGGTTGCCCGACTAAGGGATCTTTTTGACCGGTGTGTAAAACGCCGCATAAGCTTGATTTATGGAGACCGCTTCCACGGCGGTTATACCGCAAACGGAGAAAAGGACAGGAATGAAAAGAGCATAACAGGAGAAGCCCGCACTCAAGGAGGTCTCTGTGTTATCTTTTCATGACGTCAGCTTTTTCTATCCGTCTTCCGTTCATCCCATACTGGAAAATATAAACGCCGTATTCGATCGCGGCTGGACCGGCATTACCGGTGACAACGGCGCGGGTAAAACAACCCTGTTGCTGCTGGCCGCGAAATTGCTGCGGCCGGCTTCCGGCGCCGTGACCGGTCCGGCGGCAGTGTACTGTCCCCAGCGGACCGACGAGCTTCCTCCGGAGGGGGAAGATTTTGTGGCGGCCGGTGACAGGGAAGCGGGTAAACTTATATCCCGGCTGGGCATTGGGGCCGATTGGCCCTGGCGCTGGGAAACCCTCAGCCATGGCGAACGAAAGCGGCTTCAACTGGGGATTGTCCTGTGGAAACAGCCGGAAGTTCTGGCCCTGGACGAACCGGCCAATCATCTTGATTCCCAGGCAAAGGCCCTGATCCTTGACGCCCTGACCGGCTATGAGGGTACGGGACTTCTTGTCAGCCATGACCGGACGCTGCTGGACAGGCTCTGCGGCCGGTGTCTTTTTCTCCGGGATGGCCAGGGGGTGATAAGGAACGGCGGTATCAGCAGGGGCCTGCTGGAAGAGGAACGGGAAAGAACGGAGCGGCGGCGGATCCGGAAAAAACTGTCCGCCGAACGGGACAGGCTTGCCGCCGGAGCGGACGAACGGCGGCGGGTCGTGGAAGGAGCCAAAAACAGGCTTTCAAAAAAACGTATCGCCCCCGGCGACAGCGACGCCCGGGGAAAGATCAACCTGGCCCGGCTTTCCGGCAAAGACAGAACCGCGGCGGACAGCTACGGACGCATGAAAAACCGCGCCGCCCGGGCCGAAGCGGACCTGGCCGCGGCCGCCCCGGCGGGGGGTCGCAAAGAGGGGATTACCCTGGAAACGGCCGCGGCAAAAATGGACCGGCTCTGCGCCGTTCCGGCGGGAACCATTCCTCTGGGCGGTTTCAGTGAACCGGCCGGAGGGGGACTTCCGCCCGAAAATCCGGCGGCGCGGAACGTTCTTGCCTTTCCCGATCTGAGGATCTGCCCCCTGGACAGGATTGCCCTGACGGGCCCCAACGGTTCCGGCAAGTCCACGCTGGTCCGCTTCCTGCGGACCCGCCTGCCTCCGGCGCTTCCGGCGCTGTACATACCCCAGGAGATCAGCGCCGAAGAGGGACGGCGGGAACTGGAGGGGCTGGAAAAAGAAACAGAACAGAACCGGGGAGAAATCCTTGCCCGCTTCTCCCGGCTCGGCTCGGACCCCCGGTTTCTGCTTCAGTCCCGCAGCCCCAGTCCCGGCGAAATCAGAAAACTCCTTATCGCCCGGGGCCTCTCTGGCCGGCCGGCCCTGATTATCATGGATGAACCCCTGAACCACATGGATCTGACTTCTATCCGCCTGCTGGAAGAAGCGTTGAAGGAAGCCGCCTGCGCTCTGCTCCTGGTAAGCCATGACGAGGCGTTTCTGGAGGCCCTGACAAACAGTACATGGTCAATCAGCGGGGGAGTCGTAACCGTTACATAGGCGTTACCAGACAGCTTCCGGCGTGCTCTCCAGAAAAGCGCTGGTCCGCTTTCCGATTTGTTCCAGGTATTCCCTTTCCAGACCGGTAAAACGGTCGGGAACGGGGCTGTCTATGTCCAGCACACCCCGGACCTTTCCCCGGACAAACAGGGGAACGGCGATTTCCGATGCCGACGCCGAATCGCAGGCAATATGGCCGGAAAACGTCCGGACATCATCCACGATAAGGGTCTTGCCGTCCCGTACCGCCGCGCCGCAGACGCCTTTGCCTTCGCCAATCCGGGAACAGGCGGGCAGTCCCTGAAAGGGCCCCAGAACCAGATCCTTTCCCTTGAGCAGGTAGAACCCCGCCCAGTTGATCCGCGGCAGATACGCGTAGATTGCGGCGGAGATATTTGCCAGGGCCGCGATATGGTCTTCTTCCCCTTCCAGCAGGGATTCAGCGGATTTGACAAGCGCCGCAAGATTTTTTTCGGCATCCGCTTCTTTTTGTACCGTAAACATAAAGCCCCCCGGAAAGATAGCATTACTGTACCCCATATCAAAAAAATGTGCAGGGGCTGGATTTGAAAGTTTAACGTATGGTTGAAAACTACGGCTTTACCCGATAAACTTTTAGTAATAACGGAGGCATTCATGAAAAAAATCATTCTTTCTGTCTGTATTCTTGGTATAGCCGCTTTTGCCCTGGGCGCCCAGGAAAATTCCGCGGTAAAGGCCATTGTCCATCATTACGCGGCCCGGAACTTCTTTTCCGGCTCGATCAGCAAAGCGGATTTGGACACGATCATTCAGGCGGGGATTCATTCTCCCAGCGCCGCCAACCGGCAGCCCTGGCATTTTACCGTGGTCCAGGACGCCGCCCTGGCACGGCAGATAATTTCCAATAACACCGACGGCAATGTACTTATCGTGATTTCCGCCCCCGGGGACGGTAAAACCAACGGCGCCCAGATCCTTGACTGCGGCCTGGCGGCCCAGAGCATGTACCTTGCCGCCCAGGCTCTGGGGCTTGGTTCCCGGATCTATACCGGGCCCGTGGACAGCGTCAACAAAAACCTGAAATCCGCCCTAAGCCTTCCCTCCAATCACAACGTGGTGGTGATTGTACGGGTCGGTAAGGTCCAGCAGGTGGACGCGGTAACCGCGGCTTCCGCCCGGAATTCCGCGGATAAACTGGTAACCTACAAATAGCGCCGCGGCAGGGTTTACCCCGATGGTCCCGCATCAAAAGCTGCTGCTTGTTCTTGCCGCCGTTTTGACGCTGCTGGCGGCCGCTTCCATGATTACGATCCACCTGCTGTTTTCCAAAGTTTTTTTCGGCCGGGTAAAAGCGCCGGAAAGCAATACATCCTTCCGGCAGGAAGATTATCCCGGCGATGACCGGGGCATGGCGCGGTTCCGGTCGGGGAAAAATACCCTCCAGGGCTATCTTTACGGAACGGGGAATACCAAAGCCCTGGTGGTTATTTCCCACGGCATTGGCAGCGGCGCGGCGGATTATATGGCCGAAACGATCTGGTTTGTGAATCACGGTTACCGGGTATTTACCTATGACGGCACCGGCAGCCATGCCAGCGAAGGCAGGGGAACAACCGGTATGGCGCAGTCAAAAATCGACCTGGACGCCGCCTTACGCTATATCGAAAAAACCGGCGGCCTTAAAGACCTGCCCGTTCTGCTCTACGGTCACAGCTGGGGGGGCTATGCGGCGGCGGCAATTCTGGCAGCGGATCATCCCATTACCGCGTCGGTAAGTGTTGCCGGGTACAATACCCCGGGGGGCATCGTGTACGAAACGGCGCAAAAACTCACCGGCCCCCTGGCCCCCCTGATCTATCCCGCTATACGGCTTAATAATTTTTTCAGGTTTGGCAGGGAGGCGAACGCGGCCGCGGTGCCGGCGATCAATGCTTCCCGCACGCCTATTCTTATTATCCATGGAACCGGGGACCGGACGATCCGGTATGACGGGGCATCCATTATTGCCCGCCGGTATCAAATTACCAGCCCCGGGGCGGAGTTTTATGTCCGCAGCGGGGAAGGACAGAACGGCCACGGCAGTCTGTTCCTGTCCGCCGCGGCGCTGGCCTACGCGGAACAGATACAGGACAGCCCCGCCGCGGAACGGGACAAGTTTAAGCTGGCCGAACTGGATGAAGACTACATGAACACGGTCAACGGGTTTTATGAAAAACACCTGGGCCTTTCAAACCGCGGCGGCCGGCGGTAATTCCCTTATAAAGTCTGG
>JAISDG010000141.1 GCA_031265015.1 Spirochaetaceae bacterium
CTGGGCCTCCAGCGATCCAGCGGCTCCTACGGGTACGGTTACCGGGAACTGCGGCTCCCGGCGGGAACGGGGGGCATCGTAACGCCGGGCAGCTCCGCTCCCTCCAGCGTTAAAATCGATTCCCAGTATACCAGCGCCATCGGGGACCACGCGGTTACCTCCATCTATGTCCTTAACGGCAGTGACAGCGGGGATGCCGGCCGGCCGATTATCTTTGCCTGTACCGCCAAAGACGGCCTGTGGTCCTACCGGACCAGGGACGGGGAGCCCCAGTGGAACGGCGAGGACAACAGCAACTGATCGTGGATGGATGACCTTTTTTCCGCGCCGGGAACGCTCCGGGACGGGCCGCTGGCGGACCGGATGCGGCCCCAAACCCTGGACGAGGTTATCGGCCAGGATCACATCGTAGGACCAGGCAGGCTCCTCCGGCGGGCAATCCAGGCGGACCGGCTTTCGTCGGTTATTTTTTACGGCCCCCCCGGCACGGGAAAAACCAGCCTGGCCAGGGTTATCGCCAACACTACCAAAAGTACCTTCGAAAGCCTCAACGCGGTTCTCTCCGGGGTCAAGGATATCCGGGAAGCAATCGGCCGGGCCGACGAACGGCGGAGGCTTTACGGCAAGCGGACCATCCTTTTCGTGGACGAAGTCCACCGCTGGAACAAGGCCCAGCAGGACGCCCTCCTCCCCTGGGTTGAAAACGGCACGGTGATTCTTGTGGGGGCCACCACGGAAAATCCTTTTTTTGAAGTGAACCGGGCCCTGGTCAGCCGGAGCCGGATCTTTCAGTTAAAAAGCCTGGTCCCGGAGGATCTGAAAAAGGCCGCCCTCCGGACTCTGGCCGACAGGGACCGGGGATACGGCAAATGGAAGGTCCTTTTTGAAGAGGGGGCCCTGGAGCATCTGGTGGAAGTTTCAGGGGGCGATGTCCGGAGCCTCCTGAACGCCCTGGAACTGGCTGTCGAAACCTCCCGGGACGGTAAAAACTGGCCTCCGCCGGAACATACGGAAATCGCCATCACCCTGGAGGCCGCGGAAGAAAGCATCCAGCGCCGGGCTGTCCTGTATGACCGGGACGGGGATTACCACTTTGACACGATCAGCGCCTTTATCAAGAGCGTCCGGGGCAGCGATCCCGACGCGGCCCTCTACTGGCTGGCAAAAATGGTCCGGGCCGGGGAAGATCCGGCCTTTATCTTCCGGCGCATGATTATCCTGGCCAGCGAAGACGTAGGAATGGCGGACCCCTCTGCCCTGCCGGTGGTTATTGCCTGCGCCGAATCTTTTGACCGCATCGGTTTTCCGGAGGGGAATTTCCCCCTGGCCCATGCCTGTCTATACCTGGCCACGGCCCCCAAGTCCAATTCCGCCATGGCCTTTTTCGACGCCCTGGCGGAAGTAGATAAAGAAGACGCGGAAGTCCCCAGCCACCTGAGGGACGCCAGCAGGGACGCCGAGGGTTTCGGTCACGGCGAAGGCTACATCTATCCCCACGCCTACCGGGATCACTGGGCGGCCCAGCAGTACCTGCCCGACGCCCTCCGGGGTAAAACATTCTACATGCCTTCGGCCCTGGGGTACGAGGGGCGGATCAGGAACGAGGTACTCCGTAAACGGGAAATCCAGGCCGCCATTGTGCTGGGCGGACAATCCGCGGCCGGGGACGAAATTTTAAGCTGGTCCCCTTCGGCCAAAGGACGGGAAGGCTGGTTCAAGCGGCTGGAATCGGGCCGGAGCGCCCTCCTCCTCGCGGACCGGGACGCTCTTCTGGACCGGCTGGATCTGCGGCGCCACAGCCGCGTCCTTGTTCCCGGGGCGGAAGACGGCCTTTTATTGTGGGAAGGCCTCCGCCGGGTTCCCGAAGGCCTCTGTGCCGCCCTGGTTTCCTCCCCGGAGGCCCGGGAAGCGCTGGAACGTTTCGCCGCCGTCCTGGAGGATATGGAAAAACCGGCGATAGCGGCGGCCCCGGGAACCGTTTTGCCAACCCCGGCGGAAGCCGGGCAATGGTTCGGTACGGCGGAATTTGACGGCATCGTCCTGCGGGAGCCCTTCCGCCGGGGTGTGGCGGCTTCGGCGGAGGGCTTGAGCGCCCTGGCGGAAGGGGCCGCGGCCCTGCTGGCGCGGGGCGGCCGCCTTTCCCTCCTCGCCTCCCCCCCTTCCCTGGGCCAGCGGATCTCCCGGATACTGGAAGAACCGGAACAGGCGGAGGGGAAAGCCGCCCGGGTCGTTTCCGGCCCGGCCGCCCGGCCGCTGTCGGCAAAGCTGGCGGCGGCGCTTCTTTCCGCCCTTTCCGGGGCGGAGGAAGCGTTTTTTGCCGATCCCCGGGTAGAATGGGGCTGGACCGCCGGGATGCTGGAACAGGCCTTTATCCGCCGGGGATTTTCCGTCGAAACCGCCCTTTTGGACCGGAAAGAAGAACGGCTTATCACCGAAAAGGACCTGTCCCTGTGGTTTAACCCGGAAAAGTCCGCCTGGGGCCGGGCCATGGCCGCTTCTCTGGGGGAACAAAATTTCGGGGAACTGCAAAAGGCCCTGGCCGAACGGACCCGCCGGGGACCGGTCTCCTGGACCTGGAAAAGCCTGTTGATGAAAGCGGCCGGGCCGGGGTAAAGCCTAAGGCTTTATGGCCGGGTTATGGAACAGTTCCTGAAATTTTTTCCTCAAGTTCCGGCGGAATTATGCCGAAAATACGATTAGTGAAAGGTCTTTCCGCCTTGTCCGCGGCGGGGCGTGTACGCTGTTATTTGCTCTCCCGGTAAATATCGGCTTGCCCGGAAAGAACTTGAGCGATTGTGGGGAGTTTAAGGCTTCCCGGAAAGACAAGGATGTCTTTCAAATATTTTCAAGGAGGATGACATGATCATCAATCACAACCTCAGCTCCATGTTTGCCGACCGGTCTCTCAAAGTAACCAACGAAAGCCTTACCAAAAACATGGAAAAACTCTCTTCGGGTCTCCGCATTAACCGTGCGGGGGACGATGCTTCCGGCCTCGCGGTGTCCGAAAAACTGCGAAGCCAGATCCGGGGCCTGAACCAGGCGTCCCAGAACGCTACCAACGGCATTTCCTTTATCCAGGTTACCGAAGGATACCTTCAGGAAAGCCAGGATATTATCCAGCGGATGAGGGAACTGGCCGTTCAGGCGGCTAACGGCATCTACTCCGAGGAAGACCGGATGTACATCCAGGTGGAAGTTTCCCAGCTGGTGGACGAAGTGGACCGGATTGCGAGCCATGCCCAGTTTAACGGCATGAACATGCTCACCGGCCGTTTTGCCCAGCTTGGGGGGAACAACGTGATCACCGCTTCCATGTGGTTCCACATCGGCGCCAATATGGACCAGCGGGAACAGGTTTACATCGGTACCATGACTTCCATGGGGCTGGGAATCCGCAACGTGGGGGACGGCAGTTTCCTGAGCATTGCCAGTCCCGACGAGGCTAACCGGGCCATCGGGGTCCTGGACGAAGCCTTAAAGCGGATCAACAAGCAGCGGGCGGACCTGGGAGCCTACCAGAACCGGCTGGAACACGCCGTCCGGGGCCTCGATGTGGGCGCCGAAAACATGCAGGCGTCGGAATCCCGGATTCGGGATACCAATATGGCGAACCAGACGGTCAGGTACGTTACCGACCAGATTCTGGTCAACGCCGGAACCGCCATGCTTGCCCAGGCGAACCAGCGGGCCACTTCGGTCTTGCAACTCCTGCAATAATGTAGTATTATTGTAGAGGGGAAATCCCCGGAGAACCGGCAGACGGTTCTCCGGGGACATTTCCTGCTGAAATCGAACGAAAGTGCGATTTCTTATTCGTTCTTTGACAAACACCCTGGTGAGTACCGTACGGCGTCTGCATTAAATACCCTGGTAAAGGGTATTTAATGAGTTCCGTGAGGGGCAGGGGCAGGATCGGCGCGATCGTTCTGGCCCGCTCTCCGTACGGAACGGCTTCGGCAAGGATTGCCGGAGTTAACAACTCATGGAGGGTTATTTATGATTATCAATCACAACATGAGCGCCATGTATGCCAACCGCCAACTGGGTGTGACCAATGCCGATGTAGCCAAGAGTATCGAAAAACTCAGCTCCGGCATGAAGGTTAACCGGGCGGGAGATGACGCTTCCGGGCTTGCGGTTTCCGAAAAAATGCGGAGCCAGATCCGGGGGCTTAATCAGGCAGAGCGCAACATCCAGAACGGGGTGTCGTTTATCCAGGCTACCGAAGGTTATCTTCAGGAAACCCAGGATATTCTGCACCGCCTTCGGGAACTGTCGGTCCAGTCCGCCAACGGTATTTATACCGATGAGGATCGGATGCAGATCCAGGTGGAAGTTTCCCAGCTGGTGGACGAAATCAACCGGATTGCGAGCCATGCCCAGTTCAACGGAATGAACATGCTTACCGGATCTTTTGCCCAGAATTCTGCCGTCAACCGGGTTATGCAGTTCCAGGTAGGGGCCAATATGGACCAGAGCGAACAGGTCTTTATCGGTACCATGACAGCCAGCGCGCTCGGTTTACAGACTGCCCAGGGTGAAGCCGGTACCGTTTCCATCGCTACTCCGGAAGAAGCCAACCAGGCTATCGGAATGGTGGACTCGGCGCTGAAACTGGTTTCCAAGCAGCGGGCCGATCTTGGCGCATACCAGAACCGGTTCGAAATGGCCGCCGACGGGGTTGCTATTGCCTCGGAAAATCTGCAGGCCGCCGAATCCCGGATTAGGGATACCGATATGGCGGAGCAGATGGTGGATTACACCAGGGACAGCATTCTGAACCAGGCGGGAACCGCCATGCTGGCCCAGGCCAATATGCGGACCCAGTCGGTATTGCAGCTTCTGGGCTAAGAGCCGCTTTCAAGAGACTTCTGGACGTCGTCTTTTGAAGCTTTAGAAGAACAGGGGAGCGCGCGCCCTTCCCTGTTTTTCTTTAATTTAAAAAAAAGGCAGCGGTTTCCGTGCCGGGTTAATTTATGGAATTAGAATGCCGGTTTACGGAAGCATCCTCATTAAAGAGGAGGAGTGCTATGGGTATACAAATTACCGTCGCGGGAAATGGATTTCCGCAGCAGGAACTCCCCCAGGAACGGGTTTCCGCACAAGCTGTACACGTTAAAGCCGCCGAAACAAAAGCGGTGATGGAAAAAATTCAGGCCTCTCTGCCCGGTAACCGTAAAGAGCCTCCGGCGGACATCATGGTGGATCTGGAAAAAATAACCCTGGCTTTTAACAAAAAGCTTAAATTCGAGGTTGATCACCAGTCCCATGATGTTATTGTAAAGGTTATAGACCCCGAAACCGATAAGGTGATTAAGGTTCTTCCGCCCGAAGAACTGCAGAGGCTCCATTCAAGGTTAAAGGAGACCATAGGATTCCTGTTCGACGAGCGGATATAATAAACGGATACCGCCGGCGGCAGGGCCCGCGGAGGGAGGGTTATGTCCGACATTTATATTCCCGGGGTTAAAAGCCGGTTTAATACAGATACGCTCATCGAAGACCTGATGAAGGTCGAACGGATACCCAAGGATCGCGCCGAGAAACAGATTGAAACCCTCCAGACCGAAAAGGGGTACTGGCAGGAAATCGGCCGCAGGGTCGGCTCCCTGCGGGAAAGCGCCAGATCCCTCTATTCGTTCCAGAATCCTTTCAGCGAGCGGATTGCGCGGTCTTCCGACGACTCGGTGCTTACCGCTACCGCTACCAGGCAGGCGGTGGAACAGGAACGGAGTTTTTCCGTTAGGCAGATCGCCAGGGCGGACCGTTTTCTTTCAAATCCGCTGGACACCTCGTTTCGGGTACCCGAAGGAAACTACGGCTTTAAAATCGGCGGCGACGAAATAAGCTTTAACTACCGGGGCGGAACCCTCAAAGATTTTACCGAAGTTCTCTCCCGCCGGGGCCGGGGTAAAATCCAGGCAAGCATTGTTTCCGTTGAAAAAGGCACCCAGTCACTGTTGGTAGAATCCCTGGTAACCGGCGCCGAAAACCGCCTGTCCTTTTCCGGCGCGGCGGAAGGCCTGGCCCGTTCCCTGGGGTTGGGCGAATCCGCCGAAGAGAGCGGCGATCCCCCGCTGCCCGCCAAAGCGGCCGTGCTCGAAGCCTCCCGGACCGTTCCGGCGGAAAATACGGCCACCATTGCCTTTCCCGAAGACGCCCGGAACCTGAGCGCCCACGGAGGCATGATCTTGAGCTTTGAAACTTCCACAAAGATCACTCCCCAGGACAATACCGTTCCCCTCCCCCCTCCCGGACCTTCGATTCCAAAACCAGGATCGGTAAGTTATGGCGGCATTACCGTCGAAAACGACGTTTCGTCGGTTCCCCTGCCGGAATGGGAGGCTCCTCCCCCGCCCCGGCGGGTGGATGATTTGGCCATGCTTTCCCTTCGGTTTACCGACGATTCCTCCGCGGCCCTTCCCCTGGTCGGGGATTCCTCCGCTTTTGTTCCCAGTAAAATCAACCTGGACGAGCTTACGGGAGGAAAAACCATCGCGTCCATGGAAGTGGTCAATAACAATACCAACCGGGATCTTTCTATCCGGAACATAACGGTTATAAATCCCGTTCCGCCCCCGGCTTTTAAACCGGGGAACGCCGTCTCCACCGCCCAGGATGCGATCATCGACATGGAGGGCATTGAAATCAAGCGGCCCTCCAACGAGATAAGCGATCTTATTCCCGGCGTAACGGTAATTGCCAGGGCCCCTTCCGACAGGCCCGTAACTCTGAACGTGGAGCCGGACCGGGAGGCGGTCAAGGACGCCATTATTTCCATGGTGGGTAACTATAACCGGCTGATGGCGGAACTAAATGTCACCACCAGGGCCGATGAACGGGTTGTTCAGGAGCTCTCGTACCTGAGCCCCGAGGAACAGGCGGATCTGCGGAAGCGGCTGGGTGTTTTTTCCGGCGACTCCATGCTGAACCAGTTTAAAAACGGCCTTCAGCAGGCTGTCTCCGGCGCTTACCCTACCCAGGCCGAAAGGGATCTTGCCATGCTCGCCCAAATCGGTATCGGTACCGATGTCCGGCGCTCGGGAGCGACCACGGGCTACGATCCCTCCCGGCTCCGGGGGTATCTGGAAATCGACGAAAAAGTTCTTGACGCGGCTTTACAGAAGGATCTTTCCGCCATACAGCAGCTTTTTGGCTACGATACCGACGGCGATCTTATTGTTGATTCCGGCATAGCCCACGCTTTGGAGGGCCTTTCCAAGCCCTACGTGGAAACCGGGGGCATCGTTTCCCTTAAAACCGGAACCATCGATTCCAAAATCAACCAGGAACAGCGCCGCGTTGCCACCCTGGACAGGCAGCTGGAAGCCAAGGAAGAATCCCTCAAACGTCAGTACGGCAGGATGGAAAGCGCCTACAGCCGCATGGAAGCCATGGGAACCTCCCTTGATAATTTTAGCAGACAGGCCGATTCAATCAATAACCGCCGGTAAGGAGAACGCCTAAAGGTACATTCATGGAAATAAGCATAAACGGCAAAAGAGCGGACATTACCCTGGAATCGGAAAAAAAAGCGGGCGAGGTGCTGAAAGGCATTGACGCATGGCTTGAGGGAACGGGACTGTACATCAGCGGCCTTGAAGTGGACGGCGCCGTATACGGCGCTCTCTCCATGGAAAAAGCCTTTGAGCTTCCCCTGGAGAAGATTTCCCGCATCGATATAAAAACCTCAAGCTGGGCCGAATTAATGCTGGAAGCTCTGGTAGGGCTCAGGCAGGATTTCGGCTATTTTGAAACCCAGGACGCGGAAGAGCGGCGGGAATGCCGGGGACGCTGGGAAAATTCCCCCTCCGCCCTGTTCCTTAAAAAAAACGCCCCCGAACTTCATACCATGGTGCTGCAAACCCTGGAGGAAAGTTTTCCCGTTTCCGCCGCCCTTTCGGTTGTTGCCGAACGGATCCGGGAAATCGAAAATCCCCGGCAGGAAATCGGCGGCGCGCAGCTCCTTATCGAAGAAACAGCGGGAAGGCTTCTGGATTTTCCCCTGGATATACAAACCGGAAAAGACGCCCGGGCCGCCGAAACCATTTCTCTTTTTTCCGGCCTGGTGGAAAAAATATACCGCCTTATCTTTCTGTTCAGGCACTTCGGAACCGATATTGAATCCATAACGGTTCCTTCTGCGGAAGGCTCCGGCACGGTAAGCCTAAAAGAGTACATCGAAGAATTTAGCGCGGCCCTTAAAGAATTAACCGCCGCCTACGAAAACAAGGACACGGTCTTTGTGGGAGATCTGGCGGAATATGAACTTTCCCCCCGGCTTCTCTGCCTGGGGAAAGCCCTGTGCGGCATTCAACCGGAGGAAAAACAAGCGTGAACCTGTTTTTGCTTCAGGATAATATCCAGTACTTTAAGGAAGACGATCCCATCGCGGGAACCATACTGCTGGTGGGCCTGGGGGCCATTCTTCTTATCATTTTTGTATCAAGCCTGATAAAAAACGGCATCAACCCCGGCAAGGGTATCAGCAAAAGTTCCGGCAGTACCTCCCGGCTTTCCCCTTTTGCCCTGCACCGTATAAGCAAAACCTACGGATTTAACCGGGATCAGGCCAAAGTCCTTGAATATGTATTTAGGAACGGCGGCGTTGCCGATCCTGAACGGGTGGCGGCAAATCCGCAGGTTCTGGACAAACACTTTAAACGGGCCTTTAAGCAGATCGAAAACAGCGCCGGTTCCGACGAGGAAGCCCAGCAAAGGCAGGCCATGCTTTTTGCGGTCCGTAATATCATGGAGGTATACCACAATACCAGTCCGGAAACTCCTTCCAGCCAGCAGATATCCGCCAATATGGCCGCGGTACTGACGGTAAACCAGGAATCCTACCCGGTCAAGGTAATCAGTTCCAAGGGCGAAAGCGTACTGGTCGACTGCCCCCGTAACGCTTTGGGTACCCTTATCAGGTTCCCCAAGGGTACCAGGGTAAATCTGGCGTTCTTTACCAAAACAAGCAAGGGCTTTTCCTTTGACAGCCAGGTTCTGGGCATATCCGATACTTCTTTCGGCCCCGCCCTGCAGCTTTCCCACGCCGGCAGGGCAAAATCTATGACCCAGCGCCGGTTCCGCAGAAGACAGGCCGCCCTTTCCTGCGATTATTACCTGGTCAGGATTGAAGATTTAAAAAACAAGAAACCCCCAAAAATGGTGGTGGATCCCCGGCGCATGAGCGGCAGTCTTACCGACGTTTCCATCGGGGGCTGCGCCATCAAAACCCAAAGTTCCGTTCCCGCCGGATCGCGGCTGAAAATAGAATTTGACTATTCCCATAGCACCCTTCCTATTGCGGTCCTGGGCCAGGTTTTAAGGATAAACAGAAGCGGTATTACCAACACCATTATGCATATCAAATTCCTTAAGGTGCCCCGCAAATCCATGAACGCCATCAACGCCCTGGTCTTTGAGTATGGCAACGATTGATCTATCCGGTTTTTACAATTAGGATACAAGTAGGGTATATCATGAAAATAACGGCGATGAGAGAATTAATCCGCAAAGATGTCCCTATCTATTACCGGCGTATTTTTTCCGGTATTCTGGTCATTGATATGGTAAACAAAACCGTTGAAAGCCGCATTGATTTTACCATAGAAACCAAGCCCACGGGACTGAACGAAATCATCATCAATAATCTGCAAGCCGTGGATTATCCCCTGCTCCCCTTGCGAAAAGAAATTAAAAAATACATTTCTGTTCTGGATGAAACGGGTGGATTACCCGGCTGACCGTATCAGCTCCTCTCCGGAAGAAACTCTTGCCCTGGGGGAAGAATTTGGAAAGCAGCTTCAGCCTGGCAGCGTGGTAGCCCTTGCGGGACCCCTCGGCGCGGGAAAAACGGTATTTACCCGGGGGATTGCCCTGGCCCTGGGAGTTGAGGAAGAAATAACCAGCCCCACCTATATCATTATCGGCGAATACGAGGGCCGAATCCCCCTGTACCACATGGACGCTTACCGCCTGGCCGGGGACGATGATTTCCGCCTGGCGGGGGCGGAAGAGTATCTTTACGGAGAGGGAGTCTGCGTTATCGAATGGCCGGAGCGGCTTACCCTGCTTCCCGGCCATGCCATACGGCTGGCCATAACCATCCAGGACGACGGAAAGCGCCGTTTTCACCGGGAAGGGGATTCTTGACCCTTCCGCCGGGGCCGGCGATTATCGGCTTTGACACCGCAACCGGCGTTCTGGCCATGGGCCTTGCCGTGACGGATCCGGCCATTCCCGGTTCCGCGGGCAAACGGTACTATCTTGAAATAGACGGCGGCCAAAAACATTCCGGGCTTGTCATGGAGGCCGCCGATACCCTGACGGCCCTGGCGGGCCTGAAGAAAGAAGCCCTTACCGCGGCCGCGTGCATGGAAGGACCCGGTTCCTTTACGGGCCTGCGCATCGGCTTTGCGGCGGCCAAGGGGATTGCCCTGGCCCTGCATATCCCCGTCATACCGGTGCCCACCCTGGACTGTATGGCTGCCCCCTTTTCTTTCTGGCCCGGTATTGTTGTTCCTTCGATTGACGCCAGGAAAAACGCCTTCTTTACCGCTCTCTACCACGGGGGGAAAAGGATAAGCCCCTGCATGGACTGTACCCCGGAGGAACTGATAGGGGCCGTCGGGAGCCATGGGGAACAAAACCGGGACGGCCTGCTCTTAACCGGCCCCGGAACGCCGCTTTTATATTCCGCCCTGGCGGCGGTTTTTCCAAAGCTCCGCGCGGATCCCTCCTGCCGCCGTTCCCGTATTGCCGAATTGTTGAATCTTGCCGGAAATATGGATATACTGGATCACGTTAATTCCGGTCCCGTATATATACGCAAAAGCGACGCGGAGTTAAACGGATGACGCATGGGAAAACCGGAAACGCCGGCAGGGCAAATGATCGAAGAACTTGACGATCTTGAAGAACTGCCGGAGATAAACAGTGAAAGCTCCCCCGCCAGTGATGATTCCCGGGATTTTTCCCCTTTCCTGACGGAATTCAATCCCCATAAAAACAGCATTTTCCCCGTTTTGTTTATTGACAAAAAATTAAAAATTCTTTTTTCCAACGAAGCCTGCCACCGCCTGCTGACGGGCTTTAACAGCCTGGCCGGCCAGTATCTAACGGATGTGTTCGGAAAATTTTTTGACCTGGAAGATATCCGGCATATCCGGGAAACAACCCTTACGGGCGCCGGCGGTTATTCCTGGAAAGGAGAGGTCAGGATTAAGTCCCGGGAAATGTCAACCCTCCAAACAAAGATTTATATTTTCCCCCTGGACGTTTCGTCAAAGGCGCCGGAAATTTTTATCGCCCTGTTTGACGACGTTACCGAAGAAAACCGCAGCCTGCTTCGTAGCGTCTTTATGAGCCTTTTGGAAGCGTCAAAACTGAAAGACAACGATACGGGCCAGCATATTTCCAGGGTTAATTTTTATTCCAAACGGCTTGCCAAAGAGCTGTTTAACAAAAAAGGCTACGAGCGGGTAGACGCCGATTTTATCGACAATATCGGATTTCTTGCGTCCATGCATGACGTGGGTAAAATCGGCACCCCCGATGATGTCCTTAACAAGGAAGGTCCCCTTTCCGACTGGGAATGGACGGTAATGCAGGAACATACCAAAAACGGCGCTTTTATCCTGTCAACCTATCCCAATCCCATGGCAAAGGAAATAGCCCTGTCCCACCACGAACAGTGGAACGGATCGGGGTATCCCTTCAAACTGGAGGGGGAAATGATACCCCTGGCGGCCCGGATCGTTTCCATCGCCGATGTGTATGACGCGCTGCGGATGCGGCGCAGCTACAAGCCCGCGATAGAGCATAAAATAACCGTGGAAAAGATGATGGAATCCGGGAATACCCAGTTTGATCCGGCGTTAATCGAAGTATTTTATAATATCCACGAAGATTTCAAAGAGTACTATGAAAATAACAAAGACAAGGATTAAAGCGCTTCCCTCGTGGCGCCGAATTCGAATTCAGGAAACACCGGCGAAGATTCCGCGGCCGCTTTATTTTCCGCTTTGATGGCGTCAAACACTTCCTGTCTGAATACCTTTACTGTTTTGGGGGCGTCTACTCCAATGCGCACTTGATCTCCCCGTATTTCAATAATCGAAACGGAAATATCATCGCCTATCATTATCCGTTCGTTGATCTTCCTTGAGAGTATAAGCATTATTTAACCGTCCTTTCGCTCCCGCTTTGCTTCAGCTCTTCCAGAATGTCATGTTTGGTTTTCCACCGGGGATCGGTCAGAATGCCCTGTTTGCCGATCCGGGTATCCCGGTTAATGATAAGCGGTCCCTGAAGATTGGCCGTCATGGGCCCCGAAGGCGAAATGGTAACAATGGAAAAGATAAGGGCCTTGTCGGGGCTGGAAATGCCGATGTCCTTGACCATGTCGTCGTCAATATCCAGTTCATAATCGGGCCTGAACAAAAAGGGATTAATAATAATAAAAGCGATATGTTCCGCTTCCAGGGACTGAAGCCAGTAAAAGGGCTGGCGTTCGGCGTCTATCAGGATATAGTCCTTGACGGATTCAAACCCAAAAAGGCCAAAGGGAAAGGTAACCCTCTGCCGTTCATCTACCTCAATGGACCCGTATGCCTTGGTAAGAACCTTCATACCGTACTCCTCAAATTGATATACCGCCTTTGGACATATTTTGCCGCCTTAAAGACGCGCTCCGTTACCGTAAAAAATCAAGCAGCGAAGGGGGGATAATTTTTGCCGTGGTCTGGAGGGCCGCCCGGTGGGCAAAGTCCATCATCGCCATGTCCGTGGCGGCGCCGGCAAAGTCCAGGTATTTTTCCCGCCCCAAACTGGCGGATACATTGTTGATTTCCTCACCGATGCGCTGCCAGGCCATTTCCGACCGCTCCCGCCGGCTTCCTTCGGTAGTAAGCCTGGCGGCAATGTTGGACAGGGCCAGATCGATGCCCCCGATGCCCTGGCTCCCGGTAAAGTCCTGATCGTGCCGGTAGAGGGCGTCCCGGAGCCGGATCACCATATCGAAGGCGGACCCTCCGGAAACCAAAGCGGTTTCGTGCCAGTTAGGGGCGGCGGGATCGCCGGTGGCCCGGATTACTCCCAGATCCTGCAGTATCCGGGAATCCTGCCGGTCTTCCAGCCGTATCAGATGGGCGTTGGTACCGGTGAGGGCAATCCCCCGGGTCTGGGGGTCCACATAGGCTTTAACGGGAGCGGCGGATTCGTTGATTTTTGCCACAATACTGTGCAGGGTATCTCCCTGGGTAATTTCAATTTCAACGCCGTCCACATAAAAAGCCCCTCCCCCGGTGGCCCGGTAATTGGTGGCGTCAAAGCGGGAGACGATATTCATTTTTTCCGCCCAGAACGCTTCGCCCCCGCTGATGTCCAGGGTGGTATAGGAACCGTCGCTGATTTCCATCCGGCGGTTGGCTCCCGCTCCCCGGTACTCCACGCCCACCACCAGGGACTCCCCTCCCCCTTCTACGGTTCCCTCGATTATACGGAAGGGCTCGGTAAAGGACTTGTCCCCGGCGAAAAGCTGCTTGCCGTCGGGCCCCGTTTTATTGGCGATGTCCACCAGCTCTTTCAGGAGTTCGTTTATCTCCACCGCCATATATCTGGTTTCGTCGGGTCCTTCGGTTCCGTTGGCCCCTTTAACCGCCAGTTCCCGGATACGCTGGAGTATGTCGTTGTATTCCCGCAGATACCCGTCCACCAGATCGTAGTGCTCCATGGCCGCCCTGGTATTGGTTTCGTAACGGTTCAGCCGGGCCAGATAGGATTCATACCGGACCGCGTGGGCTGCGGCCATGGGATCGTCCCGCAGTTCTTGGATCCTGATTCCGGAACCAAGTTTGGCTTCCACCTTGGCAAGTCCTTCTTCCTGCCTGCGCAGGCGGTACTGCATATCGGTATTCGGCATATCGGAAGATATTCTTCTCATTATTACACCCCTGTATCAAGCGGCAGCGCCGCTTACCTTAAAATCGGCCATGAACATCCGGTGTTCATGGCCGGCCCCTGCATCAAGCCGTTAGGCTAAACCCCCATCCGGTTAATCAGGGTATCCAGCATGGAATTGACCACCGTAATAAACCGGGCTGCGGCATTGTAGCCGTGCTGGTACCGGAGCAGGTCGGACAGTTCTTCGTCCAGATTAACCCCGGCCACCGACTGCCGCTGTTCTTTCAGTGTTTTCATGGTTTCATTAATGGTTTTCAGCTCATCCCTGCTCTGCTCGCCCAGCGTGCCGATGCGGCCCACCGCGTCGGCGAAGTATTCGTCAAAGCTCTGGAGCTTTCCCACCATCACCCTGTCGTAGCGCAGATTGGCCACCGCGATGGCCGCCTCGCCGTTACCGGGATTGGCGGCCCTGCCGTTTTCGCCGAAGCCCGCGGCCACCGAAGTAACGTCCTTCAGCAGAGCGGGGTTTACTTCGATCCAGCCGGAAGGATGGGCCGTGGGGGCCACCGCGTAATCGCCGGCCCCTCCCCGCAGGGCGGCAACCGCGTCAGGGCCGCCCCAGTCAAAGGCCCCTTCCGCCCCCCGGCCGTTTAAAAGTCCCGCGTAGCCCTCCAGGAAGTACCCCGAATCTTCCACGTGGCGGATCACAAAGTCGGGATTTTCCCGGTCCAAAGCGGGGGTTCCCTTTAACTGGAGCATGCCGTTCCGGTTAAGCCGGGCCGCCGTTTCCGCCCCCGAATTGTTGATCCTGGCGATAATGTCCGACACCGTATCGGTGGGATAATAGGAAACCTCCACCGTACTGCCGCCGGAACCCGAAAGGGTGATGGTCCCCTCAAGGCCGGTCTGGGCATTGAGTTCCAGTTTATTGGTCCCGTTTATCCTGAAGAGGTAGGTAGAATCGTATTCTCCGTCCCCGGAACGGTCGTAGTTGCCGTCCACATTGGTCACGTAGGGCCGTTCCACAAAGAAATCAAGCCCCGTGGATCCGTTCAGCCCGTAGGCTTCCCGGTGGACCTCGTTTACCAGATCCATAAAGTTCATGGTAAAATTATCCAGGGAGCGGATCTCCGATTCGATGGTTGTGTCCCGAAGTTCAAAGAGCGCCGCCAGGCTTCCGTTCCTGAACCGGATTTCCTGCCGGGGTTCCGACCAGAGGACTCTGGAATACTCGCTTCCCTGGATCCGTTCCAGGGTGAATTCCCTTCCGATTTGCCCCTGGACCAGGATCATCCCCGCCGTATGGACCATAAATTCATCCGGGTCCCGGCGGTCTACGGTTATGTCGATTAACGCGGAAAGTTTGTCCACCAGGAGATCCCGGCGGTCCATTAAATCGTTGGGATTGTCCCCCTGGGCCTGGATCCGCTGGATATCCTTGTTAAGGGCGGCAATCTGCCTGGAATAATCGTTCACCTGATGGACGGTCATGACGATGTCCTGTTCCACCATATCCTGAATGCCCTTAAGGCTTTTATAGCGGCTATTGACGGCGTCTACCAGGGTTTTGCCCCGCTCCACCACCGACGTCCGGGAAAAAGTATCCGCGGGATGGGTGGCCAGTTCCTGCCAGGAAGCCCAGAATTCGTCCATCCGCCCCCGGACCGAAGTATCCCCCACTTCATGGTAAACCTGTTCCAGATGACGGATGTAGGGATCCCGGGCTTCCCAGTATCCTTCGGTAGAGGCCTTGGCCACGATCTGCTGATCCAGAAGCTCGTCCCGAAGCCGTCCAATCCGCTCAATCGACACCCCCTGGCCAATCTGTCCGGGAGTCTCCTCCCGCTCAAGACCGGGAAGATATATCGGCTCAAAAGCGGAAAATTCCACCCGCTGCCGGGAATACCCTTCGGTATTCATGTTCGAAAGATTATGGCCCGTGGTCCCGATAGCCTGCTGATGGGCTACCACCGCCCGTTTGCCGATCTCGATTCCCTGAAATGTTGACGTCATCGTAAACCTCCGTCAGAAGCTGTGGTTTACCACCACGCTCCTCATGTCCGCCTGCCGTTCGGTTCCCGTTCGGGAATACAGCTTTCCCCGCCGGTCGGGGTAAGCGGTTTCCAGAATTCCCGTTACCGCGCTTTTTGCTTCCCGGAGATATTCCATCAAGGTATCGTTGGATACCTTGATTTGGAGGGTAGTCATTTTAAGCTTGCGGTACAGGGCCGACAGCTCCTCCCGTTCCTGTTCGGGAAGCCTGGCCGCGTAGGTATAGAAGGATTCCGGTTCATCCCCTTCCGCCAGGACCGTAAACAGGGCGGCCCGTTCCCCGTCCAGCATTTCAAACCGGGAAGCGATTTCACCGATGGTTTCCATCAAAACCTCGTAATTGGTCCATTCCCGCTTGATAACGGCGTCCCGGATCAATACCTGAAGGGGCGGAATTTTTTCCAAAAGTTCAAGTTCCTTGAGTAAAACAATCGATAAAGCCAGGGAATTTTCCATAACCGGTACCTCTTTTTTTATTTTCGGCCAAAAAAAGCAGGATGTTGACCTCATTTTATGTCCCAAAAACCCCTTGACAAAAAACGGTTTTTTTAGCATTATTGGTTACGTTCATTGAATGGTGGATGTAGCTCAGTGGTAGAGTCCCAGATTGTGGATCTGGTCGTCGCGGGTTCAAGCCCCGTCATCCACCCTGACGGTTGGATGATACGGAAAGTGCGGGGGTCAAGGTGGAAACTCACCGGCCAATCGGGGAAACGGCGTCAAAAGAAGCTGAAACCGGCCTGGTAAGCGGATGTTTGCCCGCGATGTTCCGTATCCGCCGCCGGGTGTTTACAGTCAAAGCGTTCGTAGCTCAGCCGGATAGAGCGACGGACTTCGAATCCGTAGGCCGCAGGTTCGAGTCCTGTCGAACGCAAAAGTGTACAGCGGCTAAAAACCGACCTAAAGGTCAGTTTTCGGGCCGCTAGCTCAGCTGGTAGAGCAGCAGACTCTTAATCTGCGGGTCGCAAGTTCGATCCTTGCGCGGCTCAGAGACTATTACTTGTAATAGATTCCGGGGTACGGTATCCAGCTACAGTAAACTATCTCTATGATCCGGCAAGTATGCCCCCCAAGATGACCGTTACAGTTCTCTATAGCCCGTAAATCCTTCCGTTAACTTTTCCGGAGCCGCTCTTTCGCCTTGCGGAGGTTTTACGGTTCCCATCTTTTTATAAAGCGTTTTACTCCTCAGGGCTCGGTAGTACCCTTATCAGTATCTTTGGCGATTGTATTGTAAAAACTGCCTTTTCCCGCTATACTCCCCGTACCAAGGAGAGAAAAATGGAAGTTTCAGCCCTGCAAAACGCCCGCTACGCCTATACGCCCAGGCTGCCCGCCTGTTTATCCCGGCCGGTAGAGGAAATCGTCCTGGAATTCGGAGCCCCTACCGAAGCCGTCTCGGACAGTGAGGAATTACGGGTGTTGTTCAA
>JAISDG010000222.1 GCA_031265015.1 Spirochaetaceae bacterium
TGAACAAGTTTGAGGCCATAGACCGGGGAGTTAAGACCGTATCGGAACAGGAAGAAAATATCCGCAACGCCATGGAGGAGCAGGGGGCGGGGAGCAAGCAGATTCTGGAAGCTATCGGCCAGTTGAACGATACTACCCAAATGGTCAAGGACGGTTCCATGAGGATGCGCGAGGGAAGCGAGCAGGTGATTCACGAGGGGAAGAATCTGGAACTGGTAACCCAGGAGATCGCCAACGGGATGAACGAGATGGCCGCCGGATCGGAACAGATCAATGTAACGGTGAACCGGGTCAACGAGATCAGCGGGCAGAACAAGGAAAATATCGATGTCCTTGTCAGAGAGGTATCAAGGTTCAAGGTGGAATAGGCAAAATGACCGGGAAGGTTTTTAAAACAAAATAATCCGCGCCAGCTCCAAAGGACATCATGTCCGTTTGCGGAGTAAACTTCGGGGTAATCCTTTAGTTTTTGCCCGGCCGGATCACCGCCAGATGCCGTTCTTCCTTCAGGAAGGGGACCGAAAGGGGGATTAGTTCCGCCCCGCCGGAACCCGCTTCCAGGGCCGTTTCCAGTTCGGCCAGGGTTTTTTCCCGCCGGCCCTGGTAGGCGGCCAGGACGCCGGCGGGGGAGGATGGGCCGGCCGGAAGGAGGAGCCGGAACAGGCTGCGGAGGAGCGTCCGCTCCAGGGGATGGAAGGCCCGGAAGGTGACTACCCCAAACCGGCCCGGCGCGGAGCGTTCCATTTCCGTTTCCTCCACGGTAACCGAAGAAAGACCCAGGACCGCCAGGGTATTCCGCAGGAAATTTGCCCGCCTGCCGCTCCGCTCGATCAGGGTTACCGGTACGCCGGGCAGGCAGATCGCCAGGGGTATGCCCGGCAGTCCCGCGCCGGAGCCGGCGTCCGCCAGGGGCCCGCCGTTTTGCAGCAGTCCGGCGATGTGTTCCAGGGGGGCCAGGGAATCGAAGATGTGCCTCGTAACCAGTTCCGCCCGGTCCCGTACCTTGACCAGTCCGTAACGGGGGTTAAAGCGCTCAATCTCGCCGGTATACCGGTCAAGCCGGCTGGCGATAACGGAAAGCCGGGGGCCGATCAGGGCGGCCGTCTTTTCGCTGCCCTGGCACAGCGCGGCAAGTCCTTCGGCGATAAGCTTGTCCATGGTACTACCATAGCGGCGGGGCCGAACCCGGGCAAGGGGGGAGGAGCCTGTCCCGAAACTAACCGCCCATTAACTATGGGAGGGTAATCTGGTAGACTTGTTTCCATGAACGACATGCTTGGTACGCTTAAAAGCCGGGGCTTTTTTGCCCAGTGTACGGATGCGGAGGGCCTTTCCGCCGCCATGGACCGGGGGCCGGTAACCTTTTACGTGGGCTGCGATCCCACCGGTCCCAGCCTCCATATCGGCCACATGGTGCCTTTCTTCGCGTTCCGCCACCTTATCCGGGCGGGGCACCGGGGGATTGCCCTTATCGGCGGGGGGACCGCCCGGATCGGCGATCCTTCGGGAAAGACAGAGATGCGGAGAATTCTGGACTACGAAACCCTGGACGCCAACGCGGCGTCGATCAGCGCCCAGCTTGGCCGTTTCCTGGAGGGCGGGGGATCTTCCGAAGGGATCCGCTTTGCCAACAACAGGGACTGGCTTGCGGACCTGAACTATATTGACTTTCTGCGGGAAATAGGCAGCCATTTTTCGGTAAACCGGATGCTCAGCTTTGAAGCCTACAAACAGCGGATGGAAACGGGGCTTTCGTTTCTTGAATTTAACTACCAGCTTTTGCAGAGCTACGATTTTCTGGAACTCCACCGCCGTTACGGCTGTATCCTCCAGATTGGGGGGGATGATCAGTGGGGAAATATTGTTGCCGGCGCGGATTTGATCCGCCGGGTCCTGGGGACGGAGGCCTTCGGCATGACCTTTCCGCTGGTAACTACCGGCGACGGAAAAAAAATGGGCAAGACCGAACGGGGGGCGATCTTTCTTGATCCCGCCCGGACCAGCCCCTATGAATTTTTCCAGTACTGGCGCAACGTTCAGGATTCCGACGTACAGCGTTTTTTGCTGCTCTTTACGTTTCTTTCCGAAGCGGAATGTGAGGGGCTCTGCGCCCCCGGGAAAAATCCCAACGAGGCCAAGGAACGGCTTGCCTGGGAAGTAACCGCCCTGATCCACGGAGAGGACGAAGCCGGTAAAGCTTTGGCGGGGGCCAAAGCCGCTTTCGGCGGGGGAGACGACAAAAGCGCCATGCCCGCGGTAACCTTAAGCCGGGCGCGGTTCGAAGCGGGCTACAATATCGTGGACCTCTTTACCGACGCGGGGCTGGCGGCCAGCAAGAGCGAGAGCCGCCGCCTGGTGGAACAGGGGGGCGCCTTTGTAAGCGGCCGGCCCCCCGCCGGGGCGCCTTCCGTAACCCGCAACCTTGAAGCCCTCACCAGCGTTGACGCGGTTATCGGCGCGGACCGGCTTGACGCTTCGGGAGAACTGATACTGCGGGCGGGGAAAAAACGTTACCGCCGGGTGATCACATAACGTTCCGGGGGTTTGAAGAAAAAGTTGTCTGTGCGGCAGTCAGAAAGCTTACATGGCAATCGGAAGGTGTTTATATGAAGTACTTCATATTTGTTGGTATTTTTATTTTTTCATATTCTTTTTCTTTTTCACAGGATATTTCTCAATACCACGAAAGAAAAATAGCAAAAGCAATGGGAGCCTGGAACGAAAAGAGCCCCAGGGAAGACTGGGAAATAGGTTCCCGTTTTAAATCGACGGTTCATTTTCTCTCGGTACAGGATAATCGTAAAGACTACGTCTGGTTTAGGGATGACTCGGCGGTAACAATGTTCCTCTACAATGGTGAATTACCGCCTATTGAAAAAGGGCAGGTTGCTATAATTTATTACAGAAAAAGAACTCATGGAAATATATTTGAGGGTCCTCAATTTGAACTTGAACAGATAGAATTGACGAATGAATATTTCATTATTGGAGATAAATATATGGTCAAAGATAATTTACGGCTCCGGACAAGGGGTACGGTTAATTCCAATGTAGTAGTAACAATACCTAAATATCAAAACGTCATTGTTCTTGAGACGGGAAGGGAAGAAGAAACTATTGATACGATAACTTCAGTCTGGCTTAAGGTAAACTACAACGATACGATTGGCTGGTGTTTTGGCGGATATATTTACGTTGGATTTTGATGATGTGTATTAACGAAATGCAATCATACCCCACGTTGCGGGTCAAGTTTAGCCGCGGGCGGAGTCCTCGTGCCGCGGGAGTTACTTACTAATTACTAAGGAGGAAACATGAAAAAAATCGCTGTTTTGCTGGTTCTGGTCCTGGCGGCCATTGCCTGCGCTACCAATCCCTATACCGGAAAAAGTACCATGGCCCTGGTGAATAACGATTCGCTGCTGGCTTCTTCTTTTTCCCAGTACCGGCAGTTTTTAAATGAAAGTACGGTTATCACCGGTACCGCCGAAGCCGTCATGGTTGACCGGGTGGGCGGCAGGATCAGGCAGGCCGCGGAAAAATGGGCCGCTTCATCGGGGCAGAGCGCTTATCTGGACAAGTATCAGTGGGAATACCACCTGGTACGATCGAACGAGGTGAACGCCTGGTGTATGCCCGGCGGTAAAATCGTGGTCTATACGGGGATACTGCCGGTTACCGGGGATGAAGAAGGGCTTGCGGTGGTGCTGGGCCACGAAGTCGCCCACGCCCTCCTGAACCACGGACAGCAGCGGGCCAGCGCCGGGGTGCTTCAGCAGGCCGGCGCGGTGGGAGTAGGGGTGTTGACCGCCGGGAAAAGCCAGGCCGCCCAGGAACTTGCCCAGGCCGCCTATGGAACCGGTTCTACGGTGATGGGAACCCTGCCCTTTTCCCGTTCCCATGAAAGCGAGGCGGATCATATCGGCCTTATTCTGATGGCTATCGCGGGGTATAACCCGGATCTTTCCGTTACCTTTTGGGAGCGGATGTCCGCCCTGGGCGGCGGCGGAACCCCCCAGTTCCTGAGTACCCATCCTTCGGATGAAACCCGGATTTCCAGTCTGCGGGGATGGATCCCCGAAGCAAGGCAAAAGGCCGGGGAAATAGGGGTTATACGATAGGACCGGCGTTTTAATCCATCGGCGGCGGTTCGGATTTTCCGCCGGAATCCGGAGTCACCCGGGAGCCCGTTTAAGTCAATTTTTACTTTACTAAAACCCCGCGGGCTTCCAGCGCGGCCGCGGTTTCCGAGGCGCTTTCAAGCATCCCCTCGGCAACCAGGGGCAGGATCGCCGTGACCCGGCGGAAGGTTCCGGTACAGCCCCTGGCTTTGACCGCGGTCTCCGCGGCTTCCCATAATTCAAAGAACCGGGGAAGGAAGGCCAGCATCAGGGCCAGGGCCAGACTCAATTGTCCCTGGGGAAAGGCGTCCGGCTGGCGGCGGCGGAAAGGACGGCGGAGAAACCGCTCCGCCCTTTCCAGGGAACGCCGGATCTCCGTCATGGTGGTAACGGAAAAAAAGAGGGAGCCCCCGGCAAAGGAGATAAGGATCCCCGCGGAAAGCCGGGCCGCTCCGGCCAGCTCCCCGGCCCTGAACAGGGTGGAAAGCCGGAATGAACCGGGTGCGGAAAAATTAACCAGCCGGAGCAGGGCGGTGACGCCCAGCATCACAAGAAGGGGTCTGGAACCGGCCAGCAGTTCCCGGGGCCGGATTCCCGCGGCGGCGGCCCCCAGCAGGATCAGCGCGGCGGCCCCCGCCGCTGCGGGAAGACCCAGGGCCGGGGAGGCCGAAGCTGCCAGCAGCCCCAGAAGTTTTAGTTCCGCCGGGGCCCGGTGGAGGGCGGTAGTGCCGGCCCTGTAGGACCAAGGAGTACGGCTGGGCCGCGGAGAGCGGGACCGGCGTTTTACGGCAGCCACAAACAATCTTCCGCGGTACGGCAGCTCTGCCGGGGGTCCCGGACGCCGTATTCCGGCCGCAGCCGGTCCAGCACTTCGGCAGGTTTTCCGTCCTCCCGGATTTTGCCCCGGTCCAGGATCACCAGGCGGTCCGCCAGGGCCAGTACTTTTTCCAGTTCATGGGTAAGGATGATCAGGGTGATCCCTTCCTCCTTCAATGTCCTGAT
>JAISDG010000227.1 GCA_031265015.1 Spirochaetaceae bacterium
GCCCCTTTCCGGGCCGGACAAGAAGACGGCCCGGCGGACCCTTCCCTATACCCTTGCCGAAGACGGCGCGCTGGTGATCTACGGTAAGGAGTACCGGCGGCCCTTTACCGGCGAAGGCGGCGTGTACGGCGGAACCATGGTCCGGGGCGCTACCCGCCTGAACATCCGCCTGAGTCTGGGCGGTTTTAAAGACGGCGCGGCGGCGGACACCTCGTATCTGTATATCAGCCAGGGGATCCCCATCCCGCTCAAGGGGGATCTGGCCGGCGGGGTCCTGGAGCTTGCCGAGGACGGCGGGCTCTTTAGCTTCCCCCGGTTTGACCCCGCTTCCGGGACCGCCGCGGGTTTCTGGCTGGGCGGCGGAAAGCTCTACGAGGTAACCCTGGCCGTGGAAGCGCTGGAGGGGCTCTGGAGGATTGAAACCGAGGACGAATCTACCTATGAGTTCGATGGCCTTACCCTTAGTCCTGACGGTTCTTACGAATGGATATTCTACTATAGCTTCCAGCCGGGCGGCGGGATGGGCGGCGGATGGGAGGGGGAACGGGGGACCTATACCGTAACCGGCGCGGAGATTACCTTTCAGCCCGAAAGGGCGGGCAGCGCGGGGACCCGGCTCATCGGCTTTGATGACCCTGAAAGCTGGAAGGATCTAAGCGCCCGGGACCGGACACGGATGCGGACAACGATACGGTACGTCCTGCTGGGCGATACCCTGACGCTTACCGGCCGCAGGACCGATGAAGACGGCAGTGTCAGCCGTCTCAACGGCCGGACCTACACAAAATACCGGGAAACGGAGGGGGAGGACGGCGAAATATAAGGCCTTCATAAAGGTGTTAAGCGGTATCTGGGACTTTTACGGCTATCCCTCCGGGAACATCCGCCATGGTTGACAGTTTTTTGCCTTATGAAGTATTTTTAAGGTGGCCTGTTAGCGGCTTTTCATAACTATCCGGAGGTTTTGTGGCAAAAGAAGAAGCAATAGAAGTGGAAGGGGTGGTCAAAGAAGCCCTTCCCAATACCATGTTCAGGATTGAGTTGGACAACCAGAACGGGCATCTGATCCTTGCCCATCTTTCCGGTAAAATGCGCAAGCATTATATCCGCATTGTTCCCGGCGACCGGGTCCGCATCGCCCTTTCTCCCTACGATCTGAACAGGGGCCGGATTATCTACCGGGAACGCTAGGCTGTGCTCTGGCCCTGTCCTTTAACGATGACCCAGGTAGAGCCGGTTCCCCCGCGGGAAGCGCTGCTATAGCCGTTTTCTCCCGCCAGGGGACAGCGCTCTATAAAATCCCGGACTGTTTTTGTCAACACCCCCTGTTCCAGGGTATGGTTTCCCTTGCCGTGGATGATAAGCAGTTTTTCCAGGCCCCTGTTTTTGGCGTCCTTAAAGAAGATATTCAGGGCATCCCAGGCTTCGTCCCTGGTAAGGCCGTGAAGGTCTATCGTTCCATCGGGATTTTTATGCAGCAGCCGGCGCCTGCGGGAAGCGGGATTTTCCGCCGGCTCTTTGTCTTTATCGTATGCTCCGCGGGTATATTCCGCCGGGCCGGACAAAGCTTCCCCGGATCGCTTGCTCCACTGGTCAAGAATTTTTCCAAAATCCATCTTGTTATAATGCTTAAGGAGGTGTTATGGTTACAGTCATGAATCCCCTTGCGGAAGAGCTGAACTCCGTTTTGGATACCGGTCCCGCGGGTCCTTTGCTGTCCGCTTTGGGGCGGCGGCTTTTTTTCCCCCGGGGCATTATAGCCCAAGCCGCGGAGGCCAGAAAAACCGCCAGGGTAAACGCTACCCTGGGTATGGCTTTTCACGAGGGGAAACCCCTGATGCTGTCCGGCCTGGCCCGGCAGTTTCCCGGTTTAAAGCCCGAAGAAGTGGTAGTTTATGCCCCTACCGCCGGGGTGGAAGGTTTCCGCACGGCCTGGAAAAAATCCCTGGTGCAAAAAAACCCTTCCCTTAAAGAGGGGGATTTTACCCTGCCCGTGGCGGCGCCCGGAATTACCGCGGGTATTTCCTACATTGCGGACCTGTTTCTTGACGAAGGCCAGGTGATGCTGGCGGGGGAGCCTTCCTGGGATAACTATAGCCTTATTTTTGCCGAACGCCGGGGAGCGCTTGTCAAAGGCATACCCCTCTTCCAGGGGAGGGGGCTTAACATCGGCGCCTTTGAAAAAGCCCTTAAGGCGGAAGCGGCTTCGGGTACGGTCCGCATCATCCTGAATTTTCCCCATAATCCTTCGGGCTACACCCCTACCAGGGCCGAAGCGGACGCCCTGACCGGCCTTATCGGCGAAACCGCCGCGGCGGGGAGCCGGGTACTGGTTCTTTGCGACGACGCTTATTTCGGCCTTTTTTACGAAGAAGAAACGGTTACGGAATCTCTCTTTAGCCGTTTTGCCGCCCTCCATGAACAGGTCCTGGCCGTTAAGATTGACGGCCCTACCAAAGAAGACTATGTGTGGGGCCTGCGGACCGCTTTTATCAGCTTTGGTTCTAAGGGCTTAAGCGGAGAAACCGCCGGGGCGCTGGAAAAAAAGCTTATGGGGGCGATCCGTTCTTCCGTTTCCTGCGCCAATACCCCCGCCCAGTTTTTGACGGTCAAAATCCTGGAGGATCCCGCCGCCGCGGGGGAGAAAGAAGCCTTTTTTGCCCTGCTCCGGAGCCGTTACCGGGCGGTCAAACGTTTTATCGGGGAACATTCCTGTCCCCCGTCCCTGGAGCCCCTTCCCTTCAATTCGGGATATTTTATGAGTTTCCGCTGTAAGGAAGGCCCCTCCGGCAGGCTGGACGCGGAAAAGCTCCGGCAGGAGCTGCT
>JAISDG010000025.1 GCA_031265015.1 Spirochaetaceae bacterium
GTTCCGGAAAAGGACCCCGCGGCCTTGTGCGAAAAAATGGCCTTTTTTCTTGATCATCCGGAAAAACAACGGGAATTTGGCGAGGCCGGCTACCGTTTTGCGGTTGAAAACTATGACAACGCACTTCTTGCAAAACGACTTGTTGACGAAGTGTATCTTTCATAATGGGACTATCCTGAATGTTATCCATATTGTATATTGACCCCGGTACCGGAAGCGCGCTGTTTTCCATCGCCATCGGCGTTGCGGCGACTTTGTTCTTTGTTTTTCAGGCTCTCTGGATAAGGCTTAAAACTTTTATCCTGGGCGGAAAGGCCCTTAAAATTTCAAAACATTACCATGACTATGTTATTTACTGCGAAGGCAGACAGTATGTCAATGTTTTTAAGCCCGTTCTTGAAGAATTTGAAAGCCGCGGCATTGAACTGCTGTACCTTACGGGCGCCGAAGACGATCCGGCCATGACCGCCGGTTATGTAAACATCAAATGCGAATATATCGGAGAAGGCAACAGGGCTTTTGCCAGGCTTAATTTTCTTTCGGCGGGGATTGTGCTTATAACCACCCCCGGGCTGGATGTTTTTCAGTTAAGAAGATCAAAAAACGTCAAACATTATATGCATATACTGCATGCCATCAGTGATTTTCCCGGATACACGCTTTTCGGGCATGATTATTTTGACTCGATTCTGCTCACCGCGGATTACCAGAAAAACATGATCCGCAAGCTTGAGCGGATTAGAAATCTGCCCCAGAAACAGCTTATTGTAGCCGGGTGCACATATCTTGATGTTTTTGCGGAAAAAATAAAGCAAATTCCCCAGGAAGAAAAAAAGTTTTTTACCGTACTGGTATCCCCGTCCTGGGGCGAATCCGCGTTGCTTTCCAGGTACGGCGAGCGCCTGCTTGATCCTTTGGCAAAAACAGGCTGGCGTATAATTGTAAGACCCCATCCGCAGTCAAGACAGTCCGAAAAATCCCTGCTTGCAAAACTTCAGCAGAAATATGAAAATATTCCCGCCATCGAATGGAACTATGACAGTGAAAATATTTTTGTCCTGGCAAAATCCGATGTCATGATTTCGGATTTCTCGGGCATTATTTTTGACTATATCGCGCTGTTTAACAAACCGGTAATATATGCAAACGAAAAAATTGATTTACGCCCATACAATACTTTTTTTCTTAACAAAGAAGACTACTGGCCTTTAAACGCTTTAAAAAGATTCGGTATTGAACTAAAGGAGGAAAACTTTGAATTCCTGCGGGATATAATTACCCGCGCCGTAAAAGACAAAACCATGAAAGAAGCCAGAAAGTGGACAAAGGATAACGCCTGGCAGCACCAGGGAGGATCCGGGAAAATCGTCGCTGATTACATGATTCAGGTAAAAGGGGGATTATAGTATGATGAAAACAATAGTAACATTTGGTGTTTTTGATTTGCTCCATCTTGGACATTTACGGTTGTTTGTAAATATAAAGAAAATGTGCGGCATTGAAAATAAACTTATTGTGGCCGTACAGGATTCCGCCTACATTTTAAAATACAAACCCGATGCCAAAATTGTCTACAGCAACGAAGAACGTTTGGAAATGATACGAAGTCTTAAACCAGTTGACAGTACCATTATATATACCGATGTCGATGTAACAATAAAAACTGTTGATTTTGACATCTGGGCCAAGGGTCCGGATCAAATTCATTCCGGTTTTCAGAGGGCAATAGCATGGTGTAAAGAAAACAATAAAAAGGTGATTGAAATACCAAGAACCGCCGGTATATCCTCAACATTGTTAAAGTCCCATATTATTCCTTCCCGTTCCAAGGAGCGGAGTATCGTCATGCCGGATTTTATACCGGAACAAACCAATACAGCAGCAGATTTGAAAGCCCCTTCTCAAGGGGCCGGGTATTAAACCCGTTTTTTAATGACTTTCCCCGCCCTGAAGGGCTCTGAAGGACGGGGTATCGCCGTTTCGACAGGGTATTAAACCCGTAGACGGAATAAACGGAAGGAAAGTGATGCTTGATTTTCTCTACAATATTATTATTTTTCCCCTTGAACAGGTAATTGAACTTGCCTATTTATTTGTTTTCCGTATATTTGACAATCCTTCAATTTCTATTTTCGGGGTCAGTATCGCGGTAAGTACTTTTACTTTGCCGATGTATTTTATGGCCGAAAAACACCAGCAGAACGAACGGGATATTCAAAACCGCATGAGGCCGGTTATTTCCAATATACGGGCCGTATTTTCGGGGGATAAACGTTTTATGATTCTGTCTACCTATTACAGGCAGAATAACTATCACCCGATTTACGCGCTGCGTACCTCGTTAAGCCTTTTTATCCAGATACCGTTTTTTATTGCGGCATTTCGTTTTCTTTCCCGCCTGGATCTGTTACACTCCGTCCCCTTCCTTTTTATAAAAGATCTTGGAGCTCCGGACAGGCTTTTTACTATCGGCAGTCTGACGATTAATGTTCTTCCCATACTTATGACCATAATCAACGGTATATCAGGAACCATTTACACAAAGGGATTCAGGCCTATTGAAAAAATTCAGCTCTACGGCATGGCTTTGGTGTTCCTGGTACTTCTGTATAATTCTCCCGCCGGGTTGGTTTTATATTGGACAAGCAACAATTTATTCAGCCTGGTAAAAAACATCCTGCAAAAAGCAAAAAATTCAAAAAGAATTATTTATATTGTTTTATTGCCGCCCTGCCTTGCGTTAACGGTATTTTTGATTTTTGTTCACCGGGGGGCTTTAACCAAGCGGTTGCTTGTCGCTTTTGGCTGCCTGATAATTATTTTTTTACCATTTATACTAAAACTGTTCGGTTTAATCAAAAATAAAATAAAAACAGCCGTAGATTTACCAAAAACGGTTTTGTATCAAAACCGAACCTTTATTTTATCGGTTCTTATCCTGCTTGTCTGCGCCGGCCTTACCGTTCCTTCCACGGTAATAGCTTCCTCTGTAGCCGAATTTTCATTTCTTGGCAGCTACGATTCTCCTTTACATTATGTCCTTGTTACATTTTTCCAATCCGTTGGTTTTTTCGGCTTTTGGTCGCTCTCACTTTTCTTTCTTTTTTCAACACGGGTCAGGCATGGATTGACAATGGCATTTTCTGTTTTTTGCTTTACCGCGCTCATAAATACGTTTATTTTCCAGGCAAATTACGGGTTTCTTACCCAAAACCTTCATTTTTCAGATTCTTTACAGTCGCCGGACATCGTAAATACCCTGAATATCATAACCCTTATTCTGGCAGCGTGTCTGGTTCTGACGTTACTTTTTACCCGGAAACGGCGCTTTTTCTTCTTTCTCCAAAGTATTCTTTTAATCACTGTTTTTGGCATAGGCATGAGAAATGTCATAAAGATTGCCGCCGGTTTTTCGGAGCTCTCGCAAAACCCAAATGAGAATAACACGGGAGAACTAACAGAGCTTACCAAGATTTATTCGCTTTCAAAAACCGGAAAAAATGTTGTCATCATAATGCTTGACAGGGCTATTTCCGGATATGTGCCGTATATTTTTGAGGAAAAACCCGATTTGCTAAAATCTTTTGAAGGGTTCACCTATTATCCCAATTCTATTTCCTTCGGGGGACATACCGTTTTCGGTGCTCCCGGCCTCTTTGGCGGCTATTATTATACTCCCACCGAGATTCAAAAACGTTCCGGCGAATTACTTATCAGCAAATATAATGATTCTATGCGCGTTTTGCCAAGGCTTTTCTCGGAAAACAGCTTTACCGTTACAGTAAGCGATCAGCCGAATATTAAAAACGAAATATATTCGGAGTATCCGGATATAAACATACAAAACGTTAAAGGAAAATACACGTACCATTTTTTATCACGCCATAAAGACCTACAGGATTTTGAGTATAGTGAAGTTCTACACCCCCAGTTGATACGGTTTTCTTTTTTTGAATTTTCCCCCTTGATTTTTAGGGAGTTTATTTACGATGACGGAAAATACTTAAATGTAAATTTTAGGCAGTCTGTTTTGATGACCACCATTGACAGGTACGCTTCCCTCGATTTTTTACCGGAAATCACGGATGTTACGGAAAAAAACGGGAACTTCTGCGTCATTTTTGATAATATCCTTACCCACGAACCCGCTTTCTTTCAGGCCCCCGGTTACATTCCGGTTTTTGACGTTACCGACAAGGGGAGCGGATCATTCTCCGAAGAAAGTCATTACCATGTCAATATGGCCGCATTTCTTCTTCTCGGAAAATGGTTTTCTTATCTTAAGCAGAATGAAGTATATGACAACACACGGATAATTATTGTTTCGGATCATGGTTTAGATTTAGATATTCACAGTTCGTTTCCAAACAATATACAGCTTCCAAATGGTGATGAACTGGAATTCTACAATGCGTTATTGATGGTAAAAGATTTCAATGCGGGAGAAAATTTACAAACCGATTATCAATTTATGACCAACGCCGACGTGCCGTTTCTGGCCGCAGACGGGATACTGGAAAACCCCAAAGACCCATTTACCGGAAAGGACCTAAAACCGCAAAAAGAAGGGGGAGTTACAATAACAACCTCCCATATCTGGGATAATGATAAACAGGGGAAATTTACCTATGCGATAAAAAAAGATGAATGGCTTCATGTTCATGATGATATTTTTAAACCTGAAAACTGGACCAAAATTACAAAACAGTACTAATCCCGCTCCCACTTCCCCCAGCTTTCCTTTCTAAACAGTTCCTTTCCTTTTAATTCCCGCCTTCCCTCCAGATTAAACTGATACGGCCCGTGCCGGAGCGGCTGGGACGAAGCTTCGTCTACCGCCACCAGGGGTCTGTTTCTTTCCGCCAATCCTTCCGGTTCTTTCCCGCCGCCTGTTTCCGTTAATCCTTCCGTTCTTTCCCCGTCCGTTTCCGTTCCGCTTTCCTCCTTAACCGCTGCCGCCGGGATACCGCCGTCTTCCGGGCCGGGGCCCAAAAGACCGGCGGCGGCCAGGGCCGGGGTGTCGGCGTGGGTCATTAATTCCTTCGAAATTTCTATTACGCCGCGGGAATCAAAATCTTTTACGAGGAGAATCGGGTTATGCCCTTCCATTTCGCTGAATTCGATGCCGCCGCTGTGGTAGTTCCCTCCATGATCGGAGACGACGATTATTCTGGTATTGTCATATACGCCCTGTTGTTTCAGGTAAGCGAGCCATTTAACAAACTGTTTCATGGCGGACATAAACGTATACATGTATTCGGCATTGTTTTCCGAACCGTAAAGCGCTGTTTCCGGTTCGTCAAACAAAACGGCCTCCGGCTGAGGGAACAGCCGCGCGTTGTAAGCGCCCGATTCATGGGTAACGGCGTTCATAAAGATGTTAAGGGTTCCGGTATTTGAATCGACAGGGCACAGTTCCGGCAGATAATAGAGGGCGGAAAACTCCGCCACCGCCCTGCCGTAGCTGTTATACGCCGCTTCCTTCCACCACTGGCCCTTGTAATGGATGCCGTAACGCAGCGCCGGCGGGGAAGAGCGGAAGAGCCCGTAGCGGAAAAGGATATCAAAATCAAAGGTATCTATCGCTTTTTCTTCCGCGTCGGGGAATTCCGCCCTAAAGCGGTCCGACAGTTTACCGGAAAGCACCCCGGCGGTAACATTCGGCAGATCCAAAAAAACCGAAATATCCGGAACCGACTGCATGTTTGCAATGACCGGATCGGTGATGGACACCCGGTACCCTGCTTTTCCGAAAAGACGGGGAAGGGCCGTCAGCGCCTCATTTACCTTGTCAACCAGCAATTCATCTTTCCGGCTGTTAATTGCCGCCGGCGTATATTCATAGCCCCCCAGCATGGCGGGAACTCCGGTTACCGTACAGCTTCCGAAAGAAAGGGTGTTGGGATAAAAGACAAAGCCGTCAAGCTGCTCCTGTAAATCCGGCATATACGCCAGCGCGCCGGTCATGGCGGTTCCCTGGGCCCGGTCAAAAAACACAATAAAGACATTGCGTTCCGACGCGGACAGGGGAAAAACCGCGGGAAAACCGGAGGCCGCGGAGGCCGGATCGGGAATTCCGGCGGATGTCTGGGTCCGGAGCCGTGACAAAGCGCCGGACTGCCGGACCAGGGAAACCATGTTCACGGCTCCCAATACCAGCAGCGCGGCGGCGGCGGCCTGAAAAAAAGCGGCCAAAAGCCGGTCCTTTCCCGTTACGATAAACACCGCCGCCAGCAGTATCGAGGCCAGCGGAACGGCTATGCTTACCCAAAGGGGAAAGGCATGGAGAAGCCGCCCGGTATCGTCAAGCCTGAAATTCCGGTCCATGACGCCATAGGACGCGGACAGGGCAAAATAGGAGATAAGACAGCTTACCGTCAGGGCTCCGGCCCCCGCGGCCAGGACCCTGCGAACACCGGAGGGCGCGAGAGCCCTCACAAAAAGGGGGATCATCACGAGAAAGGCAAAACCCTGGAGCATGGTCCGCAGGATAAAAACCAAAGGTTTTTCAAAATCAGCAGCCGAGGCCGAAAGAACCTGGGAGGGATTAAGAAAGCCTATCAGCAGAAAAAGAACCGCCAAGGAAGAAACATAGAGAGCGGTCATGTCGCCGCTTTTTGCGGTCAAACGGACCGGTTCGTTTCCCGCCGCGCTGAGGGGCCTCCCGCCCAAGAGCCGCAGCAAACCGCGCCAGATAAAAGGGACGGCTATGAGAATCAGCGCTATTCCGGTAAAAAGCATGCGGTACCGTTCTACGCTCGCCCGGCCGGACCAAATCAAAAAAAGAAAAACCGCCGCAAAAAAAGCAACGGCAAAATGCAGGGCCCTTCCGGGTTTTTTGAGCCCCGCCTGGGCGGCGTTCTTAGCCAGGGAATAGACATTGTTCATGGTCCAGTAAAGGACAAGGCCCGAGGGGGAATTGTAAAGGAGAACAAGAAAAACAAGGGCCATGGCAAAAAACTGGATCCGTTCCCGTTTTTCCATATCCCTTGCATAGATAAGGGAAGAGGCCAGGTTTACGGCGGTCATCAGTATGGGCATAATGTTGATAACGAGTATTCCCGCCCGGGGAAGGGTTAGCCGCAGCAATCCGTCGGGCACGCTGAGATTCTTAAGAAAAAGAAAAGAAACCCCCGAAAGCATGGCGGTACGGGAAAGAAACTGGTAGGCGGCGATAAAAAAGGGAATTTGCAGCAAGAGGCCTATGCTTGCTTTAAGCACAAACACCGGGGAATAGCCCATCTGCCGGTTATAGGTGTTCAGGATCATCTGCCGCTCGTCGCCTTTAAATACCGCCCGGATATCCGCAATCTTTTTTTTCATCCGCCTTTGAAGATTCCGTTCTTCTTTCTGCCAGCGGTCGGCAATAAGATACACGGGAAGTGAAAAGGTATTAACCACAACGCTTAAAAAAATCACCGAAGGACCGGGGGCGTCAAAGATGCGGTTAAACAGCACAAAGAGGAATTCCAGGATCAAACGGACGGGCCAGATAAAAAGGGTATACAGCGTTTCTCCTGTCATATTCCGTATATCCCGCCCCTGCCCCGGGCTTGATCCGGGACTTTGGATCCTGTTCCGGCCAGAGCCTCTCCATATACGGCGCGGTATCCCTCCCCCATACGCTTCAGGGTAAAGCCCTTTTCCAGGATTTCCCGGCTCCGTTTTCCCATCCTTTCAGGAAGCGTCCTGTCGCCGAGCATAGCCGCAAGGCGCTCCGCCCCTTCTTCCGCCGAATCGAAGAGCCAGCCGTTTTCCCCGGGGACGACCAAATCCCTGTTGCCGGGCACGTTCCGTAAAAGAAGGGCGCAGGAAGCGTTCATCGCTTCCAGCACCCCGTAGGGAAGCCCTTCCCAGGCGGAACAGGAAAGATACACCGCCGTCCTGTCCAGCAGTTTTTCCACCTCGCCGGAACTTTTCCATCCGGTGACGGTCACAACGCTCCGGTCCAGTTCTTTTTCCAAAGGACCCTCCCCTATCCAGTAAAACAGAAAACCCGCGGCCCCGGCATCCTTTGCGCGGATACGGGCGATGGCGCTGAACAGGGCCGGATCCTTCTGGAACGAGGCAATCCCGGTAAAACTGACCAGGGATCGTTTTCCCGGCAGGTCCGCCGAGCCGGGGCCCGGGGCCCGCGGAGGCCTCGGCGCCACTCCGTTGGAAACAAACGTGGTATTCCTGCCGAGTTTTTTGTATAGTTCCCCTTCGGAAGGGCCGCAGCCCACTACCCTGCCCCCCAGCCGGCCTCCGAATCCCTCAAAGAACCGGTACAGCTTTCTTTTTGCCGGACCGATGTCGGTCCGTAAAAACGCCCCGCAGTGGGGGGTGTATATAACGGAACGGATCCCCAGCAACCGGCAGGCCAGACGGCCGAGAAAGCCCGCCTTGGAGGAATGGAGGTGTACCACTACGGGATCCGCCCGCTCCCCGTCCGCGGACCGGGTATATCCCCGGGGCGCCAGGCGCTGTAAGATACCCGCCAGTTCCCGAAGGGCCCGGAAATCCCCTGAAAGGCTTATTTCCCGGCCTGCGGAATGCCATTCCACAAAGGCGACCCCCGGCGGAAAACGTTTTTTAACCGCGGCGGAATCTTCAACCCAGTTCCGGGCGCCGTGGATTACCATGTGCCGCATATCGGAAAGTTCCGTGATAATGGAAATAACGGCGGTAGTTACCCCGGAAGCAAAGGGTTCCAGCACATGAAGAATCGTCACCTTGTTATTTTACCGTTTTCCGGTATACTTCTCAATATGTACACCATGAGGGACATTATCGCCTCTCTGCCTCCGGAAAAGGCGCGGCAGGACGGCCTGTGGACCCGTTTTGTGCTCCGGCCCTTGTCCTTTCCTGTTTCCTGGGCCGCCCTGAATATGGGCCTCCGGCCCGCCGGGGTGTCCTATCTTTCGGCGCTGGTAAGCATTGCCGGGGGCATACTCTTTGCCTGGCCCCGGTATCCCCTGGCCGGCGCGGGAGTTATCCTCCTGAACGTTTTTTCCGTCCTGGACTGCGTCGACGGAAACATGGCCAGGGCCAGCGGCAGGGCGGGCCCCTGGGGGGGCTGGGCGGACGCGGTGACGGGGTTTATCGCCTATACCGCGGTATTTTTTTCCTCCGGGATCTACCTTTTCTGGAAAACCCTCTGGTGGCCCGTCCTTGTGGTAACGGGCCTGACATCCTCCGCCAATTTACTCACCAGAACGGCCTATCAGATATACAAGAACATCGTTGGGGAAAGCGCCCACGGTTCGGTATCCTTTGAGCGGCTGCTGGCCGAAAACGCGGGCATCACCGGCTTCCTCATGCCCCTTCTCCTCGTCTTTCATTTTTGCGGTTTTATGCCCGGCATCTGGTTTATTATATGGTTTAACGCGGTATTTTACGGGGGAGGCTGCGTCTTTACGATAATCAAGCTGGCAGGGAAGGCCGCGCGGTGATTTTTGAGGAATACAGGGACTGGTACCGCAAACGGTACCGCAGGACCAGTTCGGCCCTTACTACCTGTTTTCTTGTGGCGGCAGATCTTACCACGGTGATGCTCTGCTTCGGCGTTGGTTTTTTTCTGGTCAACCTTTACGACAGCCAGCTTATCACCTTCAGGGGATTTATTCATTACTGGCCGTATCTTCCCATCTTTGTCATTGCATTTGCCGTAGAGGATCTGTATCCGGGAGCGTCCCTGGCCCCCGCGGAAGAACTGCGGCGTTTTGCCGGCTGTTCCTTCATCGGGCACATCTTTATCATACTTTCCCGGTTTGTGTACTATCTGCGGTTCGATTCCATTTCCCTGGCTTTTATTATCAGTTACCTGATCTCCACCGTCTGCCTTTTGATGGGACGGTCGCTGATGAGGAGTTTTCTGAGCGTCACAAAGCTGGGAGGCATTCCGGCGGTTATCTACGGAGCGGGATACACCGGACGGGCCGTGGTAGACAGGCTCCTCACCAACAAGCACACCTGTTATGTGCCGGTACTGATCCTGGACGACGATCCCCAAACGGGGAACGAGTACCGGGAGGTTCCCATCCTCCACGATACGGGGCTGGGACCCGAGCTTGTGAAACGCTTTAACATCAAAATGGCCATTGTCGCCATGCCTTCAATTTCCCAGCTGCTGCTCAAAAAACTTATCAACAATTCCGTGTCCGCTTTCCGGTATAACGTGCTGATTCCCGATATTTTTTCGGTTACCAATATATGGATGAGCGTCAGGGATTTTGGCGGAATCCTTGGCTTTGCCACCACCCGCCGGCTTACCATGTCCTGGAACCGGTGGATCAAGCGCTTTATGGACGTCAGTATTATTATCGCCGGCGCCCTGCTTATCTCTCCCCTGCTGCTGGGGATTGCGGCGCTGGTTAAGGCAAGTTCTCCCGGTCCGGTACTGTACAGCCAGGAACGGATCGGCCGGAACGGGAAACGTTTCCGGGCCTACAAGTTTCGTTCCATGGTCAGCGGCGCCGAAGGAAAACTGAAAGAACTGCTTGCGTCGGATGCCGAAGCCAGGAAAGAATGGGAGGCCGCCCATAAACTCAAGAACGATCCCCGGATCACCGCCATCGGAAAATTCTTGAGGAAAACCAGCCTGGACGAGATTCCCCAGTTTATCAATATTCTCAAGGGAGAGATGAGCCTTATCGGCCCCCGGCCCATTGTGGAGGGTGAGATAAAAAGATACGGAGCGAATTTTCAGCGGATTTTTTCCGTCAGGCCGGGATTGACCGGCCTCTGGCAGGTTTCGGGAAGGTCCGATACCGATTACTCGGATAGGATTTCTTTTGACACCTATTACCTGCAAAGCTGGTCGGTATGGCTGGACCTGTGGATCATCTATAAGACCATCGGAGTTGTTGTCAGGGGCCGAGGAGCATATTGATGATAAAGAAATTTGTGTATACGGCGTTTCTTGTCTTTACGGCCGCTTCCCTTCCCGCCCAGGGGCGGCCGTTCGATCAGGTCTTCCCCGGTATTTCAGCGGGGCAAAGGGCCGAAGCCTTTTCTTCCGGCGGCTATCTGTACTCGGGAACCGCCGCGAAAAGCCTGACCATCGTTCCCCGGACCGGCGGAAACATCACGGTCAACAAGAGATCCCTGGGGGAAAATCCGGGATTTTTTGTGGAAGCCCTGCGGGTGATTCCCCGAAAAAACATAACCCTGTTAAGCATTTACAATTCCCTGGAACGGATAGGGGATCTAAAAAAACACCTCTACCATTCGGCTACCAAAGATCGCTACGTTCCCCTTTTCGAAGGCTCTGTCCGGATTGAAGGCCCCCGCAAAATACGGACATTACTGCCGGATCCCCCCACCGCTTCGATCCTTCCGTCCATGGAAACCATATATGTACGCCTTACCGACGCCAATTTTGGCAACTGTTACTATGAAATTTCCTTCACCACCAATCTGCGGGGCATCCTCTACCGGATCCAGAATTTCAGGACCGTTACCTTCGGGCCTATCCCGGTTATGCGGGAGCGGACCTTTACCGCCCTGCTGTACATCGAACCGGTTGAAGAAGGACTGGCGGTATACTGCCTGGCCGGCGCGGAGGTGTCCAATTTTATCGCAAAACATGTAGACATACCTTCGGCCTTAAACAAGCGGATGGATGTTATTATTGCCTGGATGCTCGCCGGAATACGATGATCACGGTTTTAGCCTGTTACGAGCGGATATCTCTCTATCACACCATGGTTCCTTTTTTTCTGAAAGAAAGATCCTGCCGGAAAAGACAGGCCGGAAAAATTTTCCACTTTACCCGGCGGGCGGACTGGTGTCTGCGGTACGACGGAAATTCCGTTCTTTTTATGGAGCGGTGTTTTCAGCACCGGGAACCCAGAGACCTGGCGCCGGATGAACTGGAAACAATGAAGCGCCTTCGGGACAAATACAAAACTATCGTCTTTTTCTGTGGCCAGGGCGAAGCGGGAACCAACCGGCTTGATCTGCTTCCCTTTGTGGACCAGCTCTTTTATAAATCGGTTTTTACCGACCGGAGCAATTATTTAAAGGACCTCTACGGGAAAAATCTTTTTGCCGACTACTATCACCGCCGTTACGGCGTGACCGATGATCCCGAATATTCAGGCGGGCAGCTTCTTTCCGCGGCGGAAACCCGGCGGCCGGAACTGTCCTGGAACATAGGCCTGGGAACCTATCCCCGGTTCCACTGGCCCCAGCGGCTGGGTACCGCCCTGGCCCGGTCCGGCATGGCCGGCTTGGGCCGGCGCATAGGAGGGAAGCCCGCCGCGGCGGGGCTTCCCCGGCCTTCGGATTTTTCCGGCAGCCGGCGGAGTATTGCCGTCCACGCCCGGATCGATCCGGTAAGCTGCCTCTCTATCGCGTACCAGCGCAGGCTGTTTCTGGACCTTATCGCCGGTTTCCGCCGGAAAGATCTCTTTCTTACCGGCATGGTTCCCCAAAAGCAGTACTACCGGGAACTGGCCGATTCAAAGATCGTCCTGTCCCCCTTCGGCTGGGGAGAGGTGTGCTTCCGGGATTTTGAGGCAATCCTTTCCGGCGCGCTGCTCCTTAAACCGGATATGGGCCACGTTACAACCTGGCCCGATGTGTATATCCCCTATGAAACCTATGTCCCCCTGGCCTGGGACGGAAGCGATCTGCTGCCCCAGGCGCAGCGGTACCTGGAAGACGAAGGGAAACGGCGCCGGATTGCCTCCAATGCTTTTGAGGTTTACCAAAAAGCATTGGCGGAATTACCGGACCGCTTTGACGCGCTGCTGGGAGAATTTTTTCCGTGAGGCTGCCGCTGTACATCGATCCCGGTACGGGCAGCATGCTTTTTTCCATTCTTATCGGAGCCTCGGCAACCCTGTACTTTCTTGCCCGAACTTTTTTCATCAAAATCAAGGTACTCCTCTCCGGAACGGCGGCGGGAATGGGAAAACATTTTCTTCCCTATGTCATTTACAGCGAAGGAAAACAGTACTGGAACGTTTTTAAAAACGCCGTTGATGAATTTGAAAAGCGGGAAATTCCCCTTACCTTTATGACCTCTTCGCCGGATGATCCGGTCTTTACCGGCCAGTACAGGTTTGTCCGGGCCGAATATATCGGAGAAGGCAACAAAGCCTTTGCCCGGCTTAATTTTTTGCATACCGGAATCCTGCTTATGACAACTCCGGGTCTTGACGTCTACCAGCTGAAACGGCGCAAAACGGTGGGCCACTATTCCCACGTACTCCATATGACCGGCGATCCCGCCGGATACCGCCTTTTTGGCCTTGATTACTTTGATTCCGTCCTCTTAAGCGGTTCCTACCAGGAGAAGGACATACGCTTTCTTGAAAAGCTCAGGAACCTTAAGCCCAAGGAACTGGTGGTGGTAGGATCCGGCTATCTGGACGTCTACGCCGAAAAGATACGGGAGATAAGGGGCCGGAAGAAATCCCCGGAACAGCTTACCGTCCTGGTATCGCCGTCCTGGGGGGCCCCTGGAATTTTAAACCGCTACGGCGAAAGGCTCCTGGACCCCCTGACTGCCGCGGGATACCGCGTCATTGTCCGGCCCCATCCGCAGTCGAAAAAAAGCGAAGGGGCCCTGCTCGAAAAACTGGAGCACCGTTATGCCAATGCGCGGAATCTTGA